>DASWKS010000445.1:0-6096 GCA_036396495.1 Gemmatimonadales bacterium | reverse complement strand
CCCTCCTCGACCCCCTTCGACCCCTTCGACCCCTTCGACCCCTTAGATCCCGGGCGACAGACGACCGATGGATGCAGCGCTCGCCTCACTGCTCGCCCTCCTGGTGGCTATCGGGTTGTCGATCACGACCCGGATCAACGTGGGTGTGGTCGCGATTGCGCTGGCGTGGATCATTGCGAGTTGGGCCGGTCTGGGCGCCGAGGCGGTGTTACGGGGCTTTCCGGTCTCGTTGTTTCTGATGCTCACCGGAGTCACGCTGCTGTTCGCCTGCGCCGATTCCAACGGGACGCTGGAAGGATTGGCCGGGCGCGCGGTGCGACTGGCTCGGGGCAACGCGACGGTGCTCCCGCTGCTTTTCTTCGTCATTGCGTGCCTGGTGGCCTCGATCGGCCCCGGGTCCATCTCCACCGTCGCGTTGATTGTGCCGCTGGCGATGGCGGTGGGGGCCCGGGCCGGCGTGCCTCACCTGCTGACGGCCCTGATGGTGGCCAACGGCGCCAATGCCGGCAACCTCTCGCCGGTCAGCTCCGTGGGGGTCATCGCCAACACCAAGATGGCGGAGGCGGGGCTGGGCGGACATGAGGGCAAAGTGTGGTTCGCCAACCTGGTGGCCCACCTGCTGGTGGCACTGGTGGCATGGGTGTGGTTCGTGCATCGCCGCCGTCATCGCGAGGACCACACCCATGGTGAGCCTGAGGGCCCTCGGCTGTTTAGTCATCCTGAGGACCAACGTCCGTCCAGTCATCCTGAGGGCCAACGGCCCGAAGGATCCGGTCCGGCGAGCCCGGTGCCCCCGTTCACTCGGGTGCAGGTCGTAACGCTGCTGGTGATACTGGCGTGGATTGTTGGGGTCCTGATCTTCAAGCTGCACCTGGGCTTGAGCGCGTTCGCCGCGGTGGCCCTGCTGGTGGGGCTCCGGGCCGCGGATGAGACTCAGGCGATGAAGCGGGTGCCGTGGCGGATCCTGGTGATGGTGAGCGGAGTGAGCGTGCTGATCGCGCTGCTCGAAGCCACCGGCGGGATGGATCTGTTCACCACGCTGCTGGCCCGCCTGGCGACACCCGACTCGGTGAACGGCGTGATCGCGCTGGTGACGGGGACAATCTCGGTCTGGAGCAGTACCTCCGGCGTGGTGCTCCCCGCCTTTCTGCCGACCGTGCCCGGCCTGGTGGAGAAACTGGGTGGCGGCGACCCGTTTGCGGTGGCCTTGAGCATCAACGTGGGCTCGTCGCTGGTGGACGTCTCACCGCTGTCTACCCTGGGCGCCTTATGCGTCGCCGCGGTGCCGGATGGGCAGGAGGCGGGACGGCTGTTCCGTCTCCTGCTGATCTGGGGGTTGTCGATGGCGGTGATCGGCGCGGTCATGTGTCAGGTCCTGGCCGGGCCACTGGCGAGGTTCTAGCTCGACAGGCCGCGATTCACAACGGTCGAAACAACTCTGTAAGCGAGAGCGCGAACGGCTTCCTGCCACCTTCGGGCTGCCAGGAGACCTCGGTGAATACCACCGCCGGCAGCTCGGCCTCCGGAGTCCAGATCTCCACCCGCCGTTCCTCACCATCGACGATCCAGTAGGCCGGGACCCCACGGCTCTGGTACTCGCGGCGCTTGGTGAACCGATCGGCGCGAGCAGTGGCCGAGCTCAGCACTTCGACCACCAGCAACAGCGTCTGGAATTCCTCCCCGTTTCCCGCGTGCGAGTCCTCAAGCGGCACCACGAACAGATCGGGCTGGACCAGGGTATCCCGGCTGCCCCAGGAGACATCCGCCGGCGCCATCACCAGGTGACCGACTCGTTCGCGCTCGAGATAGTCCTGCAACGCCATCCCCAACCGATGGACCAACTGCTGATGCCCCTGCCGAGGGACTGGCGTCACCAGCAACTCTCCGCGAATCACCTCGTAGCGCTTCCCATCCTCGGGCATGGCCCGCACCATTTCGGCGGTGTAATAGATCGGCGAAGTCATGCCCGTATCATCTTCTCCCGGCTCTCGCACCGCAACTCGGCTGGCGACCCGAGCCTCGCTCTTCCATCTTTGCCGGTGTCACCCTGCCCGAAGCGACCGATCGATACCAAGATGGCCGGCCGATCCACCGTGTACGCCTCCAACGGCATCATCGCCACCAGTCAGCCGCTGGCCACCTCGGCCGGGCTGGGCGTATTGCAGGGTGGGGGAAATGCGATCGACGCCGCGGTCACCGCCGCGGCCGTGCTCAACCTGGTCGAGCCCCACATGACCGGGATCGGGGGCGACCTGTTCGCCATTCTCTGGTCGGCACGGGAACGTCGGCTGATCGGGCTCAACGCGAGCGGTCGGTCCGGCTCGCTGATGACCCGCGAGGCGCTGAGCCAGCAGGGACACCAGACCGTACCCATGTCCGGCGCCGAGCCGATCACCGTCCCGGGGGCGCTGGCGGGGTGGGCCGCGCTGCAGGAGCGGCATGGCACCCTTTCGCTGGCGGAGGCGCTGGCGCCCGCCATTAGTCTGGCCGAGCGGGGGTTCCCCGTGTCCCCCGTCATCGCGGCACAGTGGGCCAACGAGGTGGAGTGCCTGGTCTTGGACCCGGGAGCCCGGGCGACCTTCCTGATCGACGGGCAACGAGCGCCCCGCGCCGGCGAGTGGCACCAGAATCCCGATCTGGCCACGACCTTTCAGGCCATCGCCGGCCAGGGGACGAAAGCCTTCTACGGCGGCCCCCTGGGCCAGCGCATCGTGGACCGGGTACGCGACATGGGCGGGTTCCTCACGCTGGAGGACCTCGCCCGCCACCAGTCCGAGTGGGTCGACCCGGTCTCGGCCCGGTTCCGGGGGCACACCGTGTGGGAGCTCCCGCCTAACGGCCAGGGCATCGCCGCCCTGGAGATGCTGCGTATCCTCGAGCCCTACGACCTCAAGGCCATGGGCCACAATTCGTCGGCCTACCTGCATCATCTGGTCGAAGCCACGAAGCTGGCCTTCGCCGACCTGGCCCGCTGGGTCGGCGATCCGGCGGCGATGACGATCCCACCCACGCGATTGCTGGACGAAGGGTTCATCCAGAGCCGCCGGGCCCTGTTCGATCCACTGCGCGCCGCCGAGCGGCTGGAGCCGGGCGCGGCCGCGACCGCGAGCGAGACCATCTACCTGGCTGCCGCCGACTCGGACGGCAACATGGTCTCGCTCATCAACAGCATTTATTCGAACTTCGGCTCCGGCGTGGTGGTGCCGGGGACCGGATTCGCCCTGCAGAATCGCGGGGCGGGCTTCACCCTGGAACCGGGGCTCGCGAATACCCTTGCTCCGGGGAAACGGCCCCTCCACACCATCACCCCCGCCTTCGTGTCGACACCGGGAGCAGCGGGCGAGGAGCCCTGGCTCGCCTTCGGCGTCATGGGCGGGTCGATCCAGCCCCAGGGACAGGTGCAGGTACTGCTCAACCTGCTCGAATTCGGCATGGACCTTCAGGAGGCGATCGACGCCGCCCGGTTTCGCCATCTGGAAGGAGTTCTGGTCGGCCTGGAGCAGCCCATCGGTGCCGAGGTGCGCCGGGGGCTGGAAGCCCTGGGTCACCAGGTCGACCTGCTCCCTCCCGGAGCCGCCGGCGGTGCCCAGGCGGTCATGCGCCTCGGCCGCGGCTGGGCCGCGGGATCGGACCCACGCAAGGACGGCATGGCCGCTGGCTGGTGAGCCGCCAATGGCCAGGTGATACCAGTGCCCGAGAGAACCGATCGCAGGCTCCAGACGTTCCAATGACAGTGCCCGCAGATTCGCCATCGTCTCATGGGTCGGCCGGTCGACCGGCCCTGGCCCGGTTGCTGCCGTCCAACCGGGAAGACGACCTGCGCTCCCGAATTGCCGCCCGGGATGAGCGGGCTCTTGCCGAATTGGTGGAGCTGACGTCCCCCTGGTTGTTAGGTATCGCCCAGGGGATGCTGCAGGACCCTGATGAGGCCGAGGACGTGGTCCTGGAAACGTTCCGGACCGCGTGGGAAAAAGTTCCCGGGCCCGAAGACGGGCAGCGCGGGCTGGTCGCCTGGCTGCTCCAGGTCACCCGCAACCGCGCCATCGACCGGCTGCGGGCTCGCAAGCGCCGGCTGCGGCTGAGAGAGCGGGTAGCATCAACCGAGGAGCGGGTCGCCCTACCGGTCGAACCGGATGAAGCGGCCCATCCGGGATGGCATATCCACGCGTCGGTGCACCTGGCACTGTCCCAGCTGCCGGACGAGCAGCGCCAGGCCGTTCGACTGGCCTACTTCGAAGGACAAACCCACTCGGAGATCGCCGCCCGGCTCGATCTGCCCCTCGGCACCGTCAAGACCAGACTCCGCCTCGGCATCGGCCGACTGCGCACGGCGCTCGCGCCACTCAAGGATTGGGTGTTATGAGAGCCCACGATTGGTTCACCGAACACCTGCCCGATTACGTATCGCGGGCTCTCGAACCCGGCGATGAGGCGCTGTTCCGCGATCATCTCAACCGCTGCGCTGACTGCCGGGAAGCGGTGGCCCGCCTCAAGAGTGATCTCTCCTGGCTCCCGATGGGCGTCACCCCAGTCCCTCCCCGCCCGGGCTTCTCGCGCCGCGTGGTGGACGCCGTCACGCATCCTCCCCGCAAGCGAATCATATGGGCCTGGCCCGCCTTGACCGCGGCATCCTTCCTTGTGGCCGTGGGTGTCTGGCGGAATGGTCGCGCCCGGATCACCGAGCTGGAGGCTCTGATCGACCAGCGAACCGTCGCCCTCGCTGCCGCCCGTGATACCCTTTCAGTGGCCCTCGGCCCGGATCGGGTCGTCCAAGCAACCATCGAGCTGGAAGGCCGTCACGGGGGCATGCTGATCCTGGCGGACGAGGCCAGCCACCGATGGAAGGTGATAGTCCACGGGATCCCGCGGGCCAAGCAGGGGGAGCGGTACACCTTCTGGTTCATCACGGGAGACGGGATGGTCCATGGCGCCGAAGTGGACTGCGACGAGAACACCCCGGCAGTGCTGCTCCTCGACATGCCGCCCGGCGCTCCCATTATCCGGGGCGGTGCCCTCACCATCGAGCTCAAAGACGCCGATCCTAGCATTCCGCGAGGGCGTGAGCTAGCACACCTCGAGCTCTAGCGGGAAAGATCCACCGCACGGTTGCAGTCGTTTCCTTCGTATCTTTCTCTTCTGGAGTAAATGATGCGAAGGCAGGTTCTGTCGGTCCTGGGTCTCGCGATCTGCGCTGCTTGCGGCGGCGATGGGGTCGTGTCGCTTGATGATGCTCCGGACGCCGATGTGAAAGTGGCAGCAGCAGAAGGCGCCGGCGCCGTGTTCGTCGCCTCCAACGGGGCCGCGGGGAATGCCGTCCTGGTGTTTGGTCGTGCCGGTGATGGGGCGCTCACCCCCGCGATCTCATTCCCTACCGGCGGTCTCGGCACCGGCACGGGTCTTGGTAACCAAGGGGGGCTGGTACTGACTCGGGGGGACCGGCTGCTGTATGTAGTCAACGCCGGCTCGGACGAGATCAGCGCGTTCCGGCTTACCGGATCCTCGCTCGAGCTGTTGGGAACCTTCCCCAGCGGAGGTGACCTGCCGATTTCGCTCTCGATATCCGGTGACTTGCTCTATGTCCTGAACGACGGCACCACCGCCAATGTCACCGGCTTCCGGATCGGTTCCGACGGAGGCCTCACGCCCATCGCCGGATCCAGCCGCGCCCTGTCCGCGGCCGCGCCGGACGCCGCCCAGGTCGGATTCTCGCCCGACGGCACCCGACTGGTTGTGACCGAGAAAGCCACCAACCAACTGCTCACCTTCCCCGTCCTGAGCGATGGGACCCTCGGACCCGCCGCGGTTCAGCCATCGGCCGGGCCGACGCCGTTCGGGTTTGGGTTTGACCGGCGGGGAACGCTGATCACTTCCGAGGCCTTCGGTGGCGCTCCAAATGCGAGCGTGCTCTCCAGCTATCGGGCCGGTAGCGGTGGCTGGACTGCCGTAACGCCTCTGGTGGCAACCACGGAAACCGCGGCCTGCTGGGTGGTCGTGACGCCCAACGGGCGCTTCGTCTACACCACCAATACCGGGTCGGCCTCCGTCAGCGGCTATGCGGTAGGGCATGACGGTTCGCTGACCCTGCTCGATCCGGAT
>DASWKS010000444.1:0-1553 GCA_036396495.1 Gemmatimonadales bacterium | reverse complement strand
CACGAAGTACCAGCCGGGCTTGGTGCCGTCTCGAATGCCGTCGCCCAGCACCTGCTCCTTGGTGAGGGCGAAGCCGAAGAAGTTCGCATCCGGATTCATGAAGCCCGAGAAAAGGGGGAGGGCGATCTTCTGCGCGGCTTCGGTGTCGTTAGCGGGATCGTCGATGACCCGTCCGTCCTGCGCTCCACCCCACTTGGCCTTCACCGCATAGACCTCGGTGTTGGGATAGCGCCTGAGGAGATCGCCCCTGATGAAGAGCACCAGATAGTCCGGCGAGTCGCCTGGCACAGGGGGGCGGGGACTGTGCTCCTTGAGATCGCTCGGCGGCCGCCAGGTGTGGATCGGTGTGATGTCCTTGAGCTGCTCGGGGGTGAGCCCCGCACCCGGCGGCGCGGCGTAGCCGGCGACATCCCAGAACTGGCGGAAGTAGGTGGCCCGTTGCGTGGTCGGGTATTCCCGCCAGAGCAGCTCCCGGGCCATCTCGTGATTCACTCCCACCATGTACGCCTCGATCATCCGCTGGTTGGTTTTGAGCAGCGTGGCCGAGTTGGGCGGAATCTTGTCGAAGCCGGGGAGCAGCCACTCGTTGTCGAGATCCGCGAGCGGCCGGTACATCGGCTGAGGGAACTCGGGGCCGGCAAGGATGGGTTCGAGAGGATCCTGGGGTTCCCACAACACACTGCCGCCCAGGGTGTACCGGCCGGCGTACGCCTGGGCCAGCGTGAGTTTGGGATCGAGTTTCCGCTCCAGCGCGGTGCGCAACCCGGCGAAGTCCGCCTGCACCATGGTCCGGATCGGCGTGGTGGGCGGCGCCATTCGATCGAGCATCGTGCCGAGGGCCGTCTGGACCGCTGCGACAGTCGCAGGTGCCGGAGCAGGGTCACCTGGTGGAGTAGTGGGAAGGGTGCGCGGCGCGCCAGAAGCCGGCGCTTCCGCCGGGGCGTAGGCGAGCGGAGGAGTCACTCCCCGAACCAGATCCCCCGTCAGCTGTCCGTCCCGCACCGAGACGCGCCGCTTCCGATCCTGTTCTTCCGCCGCAAACCGGGTGGCGAGATCCCGGGCGCGCCGGGCTTCCCGGTTCGCGAGCAGGTGGAGCCCGCCGCTCACGGCCGCAGACAGTAATGCCGGCAGCCAGAGGCCCAGGACGATGAGTACGAGGGCGAGGATCAGCCCCAGCCAGGCCAGAACGCGAATGCCCTTGGCGCGCCCTTCCGCCGCCTTTACCTCCGCCTCGGTGACCGCACCCGGGACCGGCCTATCAGCCACTCGACTCATGCTCGGCAGGGCAGGCGATGTAACCGGTGGCTTGGCGGCGCTCAGCACTCCGCGGTTCAGCCGATCCAGCAGCCCGCCGCGATCGGCCCCGGCTTCCCCTGCTCTTCCCTGCCGGCGCCGTATCGGGCCAAGCGGGCGGGCCACCCGGCGGAAGGCGCCTTCGAACACTCCCCGGGGAACCGGGCTCTGGTTGAGCACCGATCGGACGCTGGTCGGGCTCGCCTTCACCCGAGCGTGAAGCGGGGCGGTGAGGTAGAGGATGTTCTGAACACCCTCCA
>DASWKS010000443.1:0-5102 GCA_036396495.1 Gemmatimonadales bacterium | reverse complement strand
CAGGCAGAACGGACCGCGGCAGTAAGCGACAATGTCCCGATCGCGGGGGAGACTCGCCAGACGCCGGCGCAGCTGGTCGGGGGGAATGTTGACGGCCCCAGGAATGTGCCCGGCTGCGAACTCCTCGGGCGGCCGGACATCGAGCACCAGCACATCGCCGTCGCGAAGCCGGCGGCGCAGCTCCCGGGGTGTGATCGGCTCGAGCTCGCCGGGTGACTCGTAGTACCGGTGTACCACCTGTTCCACCTCGGCCAGCTGCTTCCGGCCCAGGGCCATCAGGTCCTGCAGCAGCCGGCGAACGGCGAGGTCGGCCAGGCGATACCACACCTGCTGCCCTTTCCGGCGGCGATCGACCAGCCGGGCCTGATACAGCAGCTTGAGGTGCGCGCTGGTATTGGCCACGCCGAGCCCGGTCTCCCGCGCCAGTGCTTCGACCGGACGTTCCGCCTGGGCCAGCAGGTCGAGGAGCTCCAACCGGTGGGGACTGGCGCAGGCCTTTCCGATCCGGGCGAACTGGAGGTAGAGCCCGTCCTTGACGGCGCGGTGGGTGGTGGATCGGAGGGCTCGGGGCATCAGCGGCGGCCGGGCAGAGATGGCATAGTCATGTATTCAAGTGATTCTTTGAATAACTAATGGACCGGCCTTCGCGGCACAACCCGGTGGCTTCCTCGTGAGACGCGGGCGGCACCGGCATTGCTCGGGCCCTCCAGGGGCATGTTTTACCCGGGTATTATTGACAGGGTAATAATATCCGGGTAAAATAGTGCCATGGAAGAGCCGACTCAACCCAATTGCATCGCGTTCGAGGGTCCTCGCCGCATCGCGGCGGGCCCGCTGGGCGCGGTCGCCCTCGAGGTCAAGCGGCGGGTCGAGCGGGGGGACCGGGGGCCCATCCTGGTGTTCGACGCCGAGACCAGCACCCGCATCGACATTGACGTACGCGGCAGCGAGGCGGAGGTTCTGGCCCGGCTCGAGCCCCGCCATCGGGGCCCGGGCCGTCCCAGGCTCGGCGTCGTTCCTCGTGAAGTAACCCTGCTGCCGCGGCACTGGGACTGGCTCAACGGACAGTCGGGGGGCGCTTCCGTGACCCTGCGGAAGCTGGTGGATCAGGCCCGTCGGACCAGCGTGAAGTCCGACCGGGTCCGGACCGCGCGGGAATCAGCCTATCGCTTTATGGTGGCCATGGCGGGCGACCGGCCCGGATTCGAGGAGGCAACCCGGGCGCTCTTCGCCGGCGACCGGGCCCGTTTCAAGCGGTTGGTCCAGCGATGGCCCGCCGACATCAAAGCCCACGCCACGGCGCTCATGTCCAGGACGCTGGATGCATGACCTGACGGAAGGCTCGATCGCGCGGCACCTGGTCCGGCTGGCGGTTCCCCTCGCCGCCGGCATGGTGTTTCAGACCCTCTACTACCTGGTCGACATCTACTTCGTCGCTCAGCTGGGCGACACCGCGATCGCCGGCGTGGGTGCGGCCGGCAATGTCCAGTTCCTGGTGATGGCGCTGACCCAGATCCTGGGCGTCGGCACCATGGCGTTGATCGCCCACGCGGTCGGTCGCCGGGATCTGCCCGATGCCAATCTGATCTTCAATCAGAGCCTGGTGCTCGCGGCGATCGCGCTGGTCGGCCCCTCGTGGTGGGCGGTGGCCTGGCGAAGTGGTACATGCAACGGCTCGGGGCCGATCCCGCCACGGTCGCGGCCGGCACCACGTATCTCCGCTGGTTCGTCCCCGGCCTGGCGCTTCAGTTCGCCCTGGTGACCATGGGCTCGGCGCTCCGGGGCACCGGCGTCGTCAAGCCGACCATGATCGTTCAGATGGCGACGGTCGTGATCAACGCGATCCTCGCCCCCATGCTGATTGCCGGGTGGCTCACCGGCAAGCCGCTCGGTGTGGCGGGCGCGGGTCTGGCGACCACCATCGCGATGGTGATCGGGGTGGTCCTGATGTGGCTTTCGTTCGTCCGGCTGGAAAAGGCGGTGGGCTTCGACCCCAGGCTGTGGCGGCCCGATCTCGCCGTCTGGGGCCGGATCCTCCGGATCGGACTCCCGCCCGGGGGAGAGTTCGCGCTGCTGTTCGTATATATGGGCCTGATCTACTGGGTCATCCGCCCTTTCGGCGCCGAGGCCCAGGCTGGGTACGGGCTCGGCTCGCGGGTGATGCAGGCGATCTTCCTGCCGGCGATGGCGGTGGCCTTCGCCACCGCGCCGCTGGCGGGCCAGAACGTCGGGGCCAGGAAGTTCGCCCGGGTCCGGGAGACCTTCCGATCGGCCGCCATCGTGGGCAGCGGCATCATGCTGCTGTTGACGCTGGTCTGCCAGTGGCGTCCGGAGTGGTTTCTGCGCGGGTTCACCACCGAAGGCCCGGTGATCGCCGTTGGAACCCAGTTTCTCAGCGTCATTTCCTGGAATTTCGTGGCGGTGGGGCTGATCTTCACCTGTTCGGGGATGTTCCAGGCGTTAGGCAACACGCTGCCGTCCCTCCTGAGCAGCGCCAGCCGCATCCTCCTCTTCGCGGCGCCCGCGGTCTGGATGGCGGCCCGGCCCGGCTTCACCCTGCGCCGGCTCTGGTTTCTATCGGTCGCCACGGTGACGATTCAAGCGGGGCTCAGCCTCTGGCTGCTGCGCCGGGAATTCCGCCACCGCCTCGGCTAGTCGGCTTCAGCCTCGGAGCGAGCGCACCCAGAAGTAGCCGGCCCCGACCAGGCACAGGCCGGTCAGCGTAAACGCCGTGAGCCGGGGCAGGTTCTGGAGCACCCACAGCACACCGGTGACATCGAAGTCGGCGGCCGGCGCCCACCGCAGTCGAGCGGCGTAGTACCCGGGAGCGATGGCCAGGAGTGCGAGAATCGCCGCGGTCCAGCGAAACACCCGCTGTACTGGGGTCATGGTCGCCTCGAAGCACTCACCCGCGACGCCCCTCCGACCGACCGCTTGGAGGAGGCGCGATCATCCGGGGCGATGCAGGTGCGCCGTCTGTTCCGCGATGCTTCGAGTCCGCTCGGACACTACCTCGCCGGTATGCGTCGTGGCGGCCGGCTCGAACAGGGCCAGCCAGCACTCCGACTCGGCCACCGGTCTATGCCGCACCCCTCGGGGCACAACCAGGCACTCGCCCTCGTGCAGGGTCACTTCGCCGTCCTCGAACTGAATCCGCAAGGTCCCGCGCAAGATCAGGAAGAGCTCGTCTTCCCCGTCGTGCTGGTGCCAGACGAATTCGCCCTGAACCTTGGCGACCTTGAGGAACTGTCCGTTGAGCGCGGCCACCACGCGGGGCGACCACAGCTCAGTGACCTGGGCCAGCTCGCCCAGGAGGCTGGTGGGGGTGGGAATAGCCATGTCGGAGGATACACGGGGGAGTACCCGAGAGGCCACGCTTCTGCGCACAAACAGTTCAGACCGGGACACTGAATGGGCGGATTGGTGTCTGGTCCGCAGATGCCGCCGATGGTTCACGAAGCGCTTGAGACTCAGCCGACGGCTGCGGAGGTCGCGCAACAAACTTGGTAATCGGCGGCATCGGCGTGATCTAGAAGCTCAACCCGGTCCTGACTCGAACACGACTCTCTCCGCGATACCGGCCCAGCTCGACGGAGAGTGCCGTGGCGGGACTCAGGATCCCGACCCACAATCCACCACCGGCGCCGGCGTGCCAACCATCAGGCGATTCGCCGTCGAACCAGACTCGGCCGGCGTCCGCGAATCCGTAGATCCCGAGGTCGATCGGGAGGACCAGCGGCACCCGGGCGAGCGGGACCCGAAGCTCGGTGGTGCCGCTCAGGGAGGCGTCGCCGGCGTAGCGCTGCAGATCGAGCACCCGAACCGAGCCTCTTCCTCCGATGAACGCCGATTCGTGAAACGGAAACTCGCCGAAGAGTTTCCGGCCGGTGGCCCGTAAGACCAGGATCGGATGGAGCGGGACGGGAAGCCTGTAATACGTCGTGGCGGCGCCGCCGAGCGCGGTAAACGCCGCGTTCACATCCCAGAGCCCTGGGTACCAGTCGCCGCTCAGGTCGAGCAGGAATCCGTTGCGCGGCTCGTCGATCCGGTCGCGCCGGTCATGGTGCAGGCTCAGTCGCAGCCCCGCCTGCCCGAAGTCGCCGAAGCCGTAAGGACGACTGGTCGAGATGAAGTTGTCGGCGATACTGTCGGCGGTCGAGTACTGCAGCACCGGCCCGAACGTGACGTCGCTCCGCTCGCCCAGGGCGAGCGCCACCGCCGGCTGCAGCAACCACTGCCGTTGCTCCACCCGGAAGGACCCGGCCGGCTCAGCGGAGGTCGCATTGCCGAACCCGTGGAAATTGATGACCTCGAACTCGGACATCCGGGCCCGTGTGAGGAAATGCAGACGAGTGCCTTCGCGGCGCCGGTCCACGGAGCCGGTGATCCGCCAGGCGCTCACACCGGTGGCATACTCGGCGGTAAGCCGGGTGCGTCCGGCATAGGGCCGGACCCGAAAACCGTAACGGGACTGATTCAGCCCCGCCTGGAAGATGAGCCCCAGATCGCCGGGGGCGCTCAGGCCCAAGACCGGGCCGACGGCGGTCCCACGATCCCGCCCAGGAGCTGCCAGCTGACCGTCCGACCGGACCCAGGGCCGCCGGTCGAACAAAGTATCCGGCTTTCCGTATTCCACGTGCGACACGGCACCCGCGTCGTAGAAGCGCGCCTGTCCCGGGCGGCCGCCCACGCGGGAAGAATCGATCAATTCATTGGTGCCGTTGCCGCCTATGATGCGGACCGGCATGCTCCGCGCGACCTCACCGGTCACGACGGCGCGGTCGTCGCCCCCGTGGAGGTACACCCGGATCTCATCGGTTTCGGACGGATGGAAGCGCCGGCGAAACCAGGGCGGGCCGTTCCCCGATTGCAGCCGCACTTCGACCGAACCGTCCTCCAGCCTGATGACGGTCGCTCGATCGGCGCTGTCGGTGGCATGGATGTCGGGGCCGGCGGCTAGGTGGAGATAGAACTGGCGGGCCATCTCCGGGAGCTGGTCGCGGCGCTGCTTCAGCGTGGCCGCGAACGCCGGCGCGGTGTACCGGTACTCGCGGGGCATGGCGCGCACCGCGGCGTCGATGGCCTGATCCGTGATCTTGCGC
>DASWKS010000442.1:0-3037 GCA_036396495.1 Gemmatimonadales bacterium | reverse complement strand
AGCAGGGAGCAGGAAGCAGGGAGCAGGGAGTAGGGAGTAGGGAGTAGGGAGCAGGGAGTAGGACAAACAACCATCAGCGTCTATCGGACCATATGCGAGCTATCCAACTTTCTCTGGCGGTGCTTTTCCTGCTCCCTGGTTCCTCCTCCCTGCTCCCTGGACAAGCCCGAACGCGTCGCGAGGCAGGGGCGCCGGCGCCCACCCCGGGTCCGGTGACCGCCACCCAACTTGCGGCACTCAAGGCCCGCGGCATCGGGCCGGCGCTCATGGGCGGGCGAGTCTCGGATCTGGCCCTGCATCCCACCGATCCCTTCACCTTCTACGTGGGGCTCGCCACCGGCGGGGTGTGGAAGACCAGCGACAACGGCGACACCTTCTCGCCCATCTTCGACGGCCAGCCGGTGGCCTCCATCGGCGCGGTCGCGCTGAGTCCCTCGGCGGGCAATGTGGTGTGGGTCGGTACCGGGGAACCGAACGACCGCAACAGCTCGGGGTGGGGCAACGGGGTCTACCGCTCCACCGATGGGGGCGTCAAGTGGATCCATGCGGGGCTCGCCGGGTCGAAGGCCATCGCCCGGATCGCGCCCCATCCCACCGATTCGAACACCGCGTACGTGGCGGCCATGGGAGATCTGTGGTCGGCGGGGGGCGAGCGGGGACTCTACAAAACCACGGACGGTGGTACCACCTGGAAGCTGGTGCTCTCCGCTGCCGCCCCGCATGACAAGGAGGTGGGCGCCGGTGACGTGGTGGTCGATCCTTCCAGCCCCAATACGGTCTACGCCGCGCTGTACGCCCGGCGTCGCACCCCGTGGAGTTTCGCCGCCGGAGTGGAGCTTACCGGCCAGGACGTGGGCGGGATCTTCCGCAGCACCGACGGCGGCACCACCTGGAGCAAGCTGAGCAACGGGCTGCCGGGCCAGACCCAGCGGATCGGACTGGCGATCTATCCCAAGAACCCCGCTACGCTCTACGCCGTGGTGCAGAGTGATGCCGCCGGGACCCAGAACATCGATGACAACAAGAGCCGGGCCGGCGGGGTGTTTCGCACCGAGGACCGGGGGGCGACCTGGCGTCGGGTGAATCCGCTCAACCCGCGTCCCTTCTACTTCAGTCAGATCCGGGTTGATCCCGAGAACGACAAGCGGATCTACGTGCTCGGGTTTGCGCTGCACGTCTCGGAGGACGGGGGAGTCACCTTCCGGGAGGACCACTTCAAGAACGTTCATCCCGATCTCCATGCCATGGCGATCGATCCGCGCGCCCCGGAGCGGGTCGTCATGGGCACCGATGGCGGGGTGTATCAGAGCTTCAACCGGGCCAAGGCCTGGCGCCACCTCAACAACATCCCATCGGGCCAGTTCTACCGCATCAACGTGGACCAGAGCACGCCCTATCGGATCTGCGGCGGGCTGCAGGACAACCTGAACTGGGTGGGGCCCAGCATGGTCCCGTCCAAGGACGGTATCCGCAACAGCGACTGGATCAACATCGGGGGCGGCGACGGGTTCTACTGCGTCTTCGATCCCGACAACCCCAACCTGGTCTACACCGAATCGCAGCAGGGGTACGCCCACCGGATGGATCTGCGGAGCGGGCAGGTGAAGGGCCTTCGGCCCGAGCCGGCCGAGGGTCAATCGGCCTTCCGGTTCCACTGGAATGCTCCGCTGATCGCGAGCCGGCACCAGCGCGGCACCATGTACCTGGCGGGAAACCGGGTGTTCGAGCTGACCGAACGGGGCGAGAAGTGGCGCGCCATCAGTCCGGACCTCTCGACCCGGGACCTGACCCGCATGGTCACGACCGGCAGTGGCGCCGAGACCTACGGGGTGGTGTACTCGCTGGCCGAGTCACCGGTGAAGGGCGGGGTACTCTGGGCCGGCACCGACGACGGCAAAGTGTGGATGACCGAGGACGGCGGCGCTAACTGGAGCGACCTCACGGCCGGACTCCCCGCCGCGGCGAAAGGGCAGTGGATCAACCGGCTGGAAGCGGGTGCCCACGATGCCGGGGTTGCCTACCTGGTGGTGAGCGCGTTCCGGAGCGGGACCTATGCGCCGCTGGTCTATCGGACCGCGGACAAGGGGCGGACCTGGCAGAGTGTGGCCGGGGACCTGCCTAACGACGGGCCCGCGCGGGTGCTGCGGGAGGATCCCCGGAATCCCGGCCTGCTCTACGCCGGCACCGAGTTCGGACTGTGGGCCAGCCTGGACCAGGGGAAGCACTGGGTGAAGTTCGGCGGGCTGCCGACCGTGATGGTGGATGACATCCTGGTCCACCCCCGAGACCACGATCTCGTCATCGCCACCCACGGCCGGAGTCTCTACCTGATCGACGATGTCCGGCCCCTCCAGGAGCTGACCGCCGAGGTCATGGCGAAGCCGGCTCACCTGTTCGAGCCCCGGCCCGCGGTCGGGTTCTATCCCCTGGAGGGCTGGGCCGACTGGGAGGGCGCCGCCGTGTATCGGGGCAGCAATCCGCCGGCCGGAGCGCTGCTCAACTACTGGGTGAAGGAACCGATGCCGGACGGCGTCAGCTTCGCCGTCGCCGACTCGGCCGGTACGCCGGTGGCCAACCTCAAGGGTCAAGGGTTTCCGGGACTGAATCGGGTGGTATGGGACCTCAAGCCGACCGCGGACCTCCTGATCCCGTATGGCGGCGAAGGTCAGAAGTTCGTTCGAGCCGGGACCTACACCATCACCTTCACAGCGGGGGACGTGACCCAGAAGCAGCAGGTGAAGGTTTCTGTCGCTGCAGGCATCGAGACCCGTTGAACCGATTGTGGGGAAGGCCACGATGACCCGGATTCAAGGACCTTGTGTCGCCGTTGCCGTGCTGCTGTCCGCCACCACCCCGTCGGTCGGGTTCGCCCAGGCCCCGGCGGACTCCGGCAACCGGCGGCTGATCGAGGCGCTGCGCGAGTTCATTCCCGAAGTGATGCGGCAGGACGGGACGCCGGGATTGAACATCGCCCTGGCGCGGGGCGGGAAGATCGTGTGGCAGGAGGGCTTCGGCTACGCCGACGTAGCCAGGAAGA
>DASWKS010000441.1:0-2357 GCA_036396495.1 Gemmatimonadales bacterium | reverse complement strand
GGTGTCTCCGGCAGGACGGACGTGAACGTCCGTCCCCCGAGGCGGTGGCTGGAGGCCCTCGAGGTGACACCGAACTCGGTGACCCTGGAGGTCGGCGGGAGCCAGGCATTCTCGGCGCAAGCCCGCTGGAACGACGGTGGCACGCAAAAGCCGCAGGTGGTCTGGAGCGCGACCGGAGGGACGATCAACAGCGAAGGCTGGTTCACGGCAGGCTCGGCCACCGGCAACCACAAAGTGATCGCCCGCGACAAGTTGGGGACTCTCGCCGACACGGCGTTCGTCTCGGTGCGCGAGCCCACGATGGTGGGTCTCGACGTCAGGCCCGCCTCGGCGGACCTGGCGCCCGATGCGAACCTCCAGTTCACGGCCACGGCTCGCATGAGCAACGGCGAGCTGCGCTCGGTCGGTGCGAGCTGGAGCGCTACCGGCGGTTCGGTGACCAGTCAAGGGCTCTACACCGCCCCGCACGGGGCCGGCACCTATTTCGTGGCGGCGGCGGTGACGGGGACCGGCTTCGCGGACACGGCGGCTGTGACGGTCTCGATACCCCAGGCCACGCTCACCCAACTGGTGCTCAATCCCTCGAGCGTGCAGGTGCCGGCCGGGCTCAGCCGGCAGTTTGCGGTGTCCGCTCTGTACAGCGATGGCAGCACCAGGACTCCTCCGGTCCAGTGGAGCGCCACCGGCGGCTCGATCACCTCCGGAGGATTGTACACCGCAGGCGCCGTACAGGGTCCGTTCCGGGTCGTCGCGCTCGAGCCGGCGAGCGGCAAGGCCGACACCAGCGCGGTTCAGGTGAGCAGCCCGGGATGGGTCACCCTCTCGCTCTCGCCCAACAGTGGGACACTTCTACCCGGCGAGACACTGCAGTTCTCGACCACGGGACAGCTGAGCGACGGGTCTTCCGGCACGGCGAGCGTCATTTACAGCGCCGCGGGCGGCACGATCTCCACGGGCGGGCTCTACACCGCCGGGTCTGCGGCCGGAACCTTCCAGGTCATCGCGCGGGACCCCGACGGGACCGTCGCCGATACCAGCCTGGTGACGATCGGAGCGTTGGAGCCGGTCCTGACGGACATCGAGCTCTGGCCGGCGTCGATCGTCTTGCCGTTGGATGCATTGTATCAATTCCAGGTCACCGGCACCTGGACCAACGGCGGAACCTCCAAGCCCTCTGTGACGTACAGCGCCACCGGGGGCACAATCCTCTCTTACGGGGTCTACCGGGCCCCGACGACGCCGGGCACCTACCGCGTCTTTGCCACTCAGACGGGTGGCACTTTGAGAGACACTTCGGTGGTGACGGTGACGACCGCCGCTGCGACTCCGACTCTCACCGCGATCGCGGTTTCGCCGGCAACGGTCACGCTTTCGACCGGCGCCACCCAGCAGTTCACCGCGTCGGGAACCTGGTCCGACGGCTCGACGACGCCTCCCGCCGTCACCTGGAGTGCATCGGGCGGTACCGTCACCAGCGGCGGCCTCTACGCGGCTCCGGCGACGCCGGGCACCTACCAGGTGACCGCGACGCAGACCGCCGGGACCCTGAGCGCGAGTGCACCGGTCACGGTGCAATCCGGAGTGACGCTGGTCGGCGTCGTGCTGTCCCCCGACTCGACGACGCTCCAGAGCGGAGCAACCAAGCAGTTCTCCGCCGTCGGGAGGTACTCCGATGGCAGCACGAGCCCTGCGTCGCCCAACTATTCCGCGACCGGTGGCTCCATTACCGCGAACGGGCTTTACACCGCCGGGGGCACAGGCGGCACCTTCCGAGTGATCGCCGTGACGGGCGGGTTCGCGGACACCTCAGTGGTGATCATCCAAACCGGCGGGCCCCCCACCTTGGTCGGTATCGATGTGGTTCCTTCAAGCTTGGCGATGTTCACCGGCGGCGGCCAGCAGTTCTCGGCCTCGGGCCGGTTCAGCGACGGCTCGACCGGGCCGGTATCGGTGACCTGGACAGCCACAGGCGGAGTGGTGACCAGCGCAGGTCTCTACACCGCAGGGACCAGTGCGGGGACATTCCGGGTCCTTGCGGCGGCCACGGTGGGATCGAAGGCGGACACGGCGGTGGTGACGATTACGCAGGCACCTCCCCCAGGGCAGTATCAGACGCTCTTCAAGAAGGACTGGAGTACCTACGCGGACGAGACAGCCCTGAATGGGGTGGTCTGGGTTGAGAATCATTGGAATGATTTGCTGGAGCCCAAACTGCCGGCCACCGACTTCTACGACTTGGTGCCGGACCCGATCTTCGGGAAGGTCGTCCGCTACCTCGGTGCCGTCCGCCTCAATTCGTATCCCCTCGTGGTCGAGGCCGTGAACCCGGGCACGGCTGGGAACCTCATCACGATCAC
>DASWKS010000440.1:0-5360 GCA_036396495.1 Gemmatimonadales bacterium | reverse complement strand
TTCCGAGCAGCTTCCGCACCTTCCCCCCCGGCTATCGAGGGCTCTCCCATGCTCCGCGTTCTCCTGGTCGCGACCGCGATCCTGTTCGCGCCGTTCTCCCAGTCGGGCAGCGCTATCCTGGCGCAGCAAGCGGCCGGTGCGGCCAAGACTCCCCGTCCCATGACACCCGACGACGTGATCGGGATGAAAGGCGTCTCGGACGCCCAGATCTCACCCGATGGCAAATGGGTGGCGTATGTGGTGTCGACCGCCGACTTCAAGGAGAACGGGTACGACGCCGATCTTTGGCTGGTCGCCACCGCCGGCGGCGCGCCGCTCCGTCTCACCACCAGCACCAAGACCGACAACTCTCCCCGCTGGTCTCCCGACGGCAGGAAGATTGCCTTCCTCTCGTCGCGGGAGGAGCGGGCCCAGGTCTGGATCATCTCGCCCACCGGGGGGGAGGCGGAGAAGCTCACCGATTCCAAAGTGGGAGTACAGGCATTCGCCTGGTCGCCGGACGGCAGCCGGATCGCCTACGTGGCCCAGCGGGACTCGACCGCCGAGGAACAACGGCGCCGGAAGGAACGGGATGATGCCCAGGTGGTGGACGCGGACTTCCGCTTTACCCGGATCTGGGTGATCGAGCTGGCCAGCAAGAAGGCCGAAGAGCTGGTGGCAGGGGAGTTTCAGGCGACCGACCCGCGCTGGTCGCCCGACGGGACCCAGATCGCCTACGTCGCGACCCCCACACCCAAGGCCGACGATTCCGGTTTGTCCGACATCTACGTGCTGGACCTCGCCGGCCGAAAGAGCCGGAAGCTGGTCGAGAATCCCGGTCCGGATGGCGCGCCGCGCTGGTCACCGGACGGGCGCACGATCGCTTACTTGAGCCGCATCGATGGCAAGCGGGCGACCGGCCAGCAGGACCTGATGATGGTGCCGGCGGAGGGAGGTACCCCTCACGCGGTGAACTCCGATTTCCTGCCCCAGCCTGGAGCCGTGACCTGGTCCCCCGATGGCCGCACCCTCTGGTTCACCGCGACGGTCCGGACCACCTCGGAACTCTTCAGTGTCGCCGCCGCCGGCGGGCAGCCCCGGCAGCTCTCCGATACCAGGGGGGTCATGAGCCCCATTACCCTGGCGTCGGACGGGCGCACCGTCGCTTTCACTCGGAGTGATGTCCAGAGTCCCACCGACGTGTATGTCGCGACGACGGGGGTTCAGCCCCGCAAGCTCACCGATCACAATCCGGAAGTGCACACCCTGGCCCTGGGCCGGAGCGAAGTGGTGCGGTGGAAGAGCACCGACGGGATGGAGATCGAAGGGCTGCTGATCTATCCGCCCGACTATCAGGCGGGGAAGTCGTATCCCACCATGGCGTTCATCCACGGTGGTCCGTCCGGGGTCTGGACCCAGGCCTTCCCGGCAAGCTGGGGCAACTACGGCCATGTCTGGGCCGGGAACGGCTGGGTGGCGTTCTACCCCAACGTGCGGGGCTCGTCGGGATATGGCGAGAAGTTTCTGCTCTCCAACGTTCGAGACTGGGGCGGCGGCGACTATCGCGACATCCAGAGCGGGCTCGATGAGCTGGTACGCCGGGGCGTGGCCGATCCGGCCCGCCTGGGCCAGAGCGGCTGGAGCTACGGCGGCTACATGACCGCGTGGACGCTCACCCAGACCGACCGCTTCAAGGGGGTCATGGTCGGGGCGGGCCTCACCAACATGTACTCGATGTATTCGACCAACGACCTGCAGACCACGCTGGAGGAGTACTTCGGGGCCGAGCCCTGGGACGACGAGGAGGCGTATCGCCGGGCGTCAGCCATGGTCTACATCAAGCAGGCGAAGACCCCGACCCTGATCATGCACGGCGCCAACGATCAGCGGGTGCCGGTGGGCCAGGCGCAGGAGCTGTACATGGGGCTCCGCAAGAATGACGTCCCGGTGGAGCTGGTGATGTATCCGCGGCAAGGCCACGGCATCGCCGAACCCCGGCTGCAGCTCGACAAGATGAAGCGGGAGTACGCCTTCTTCGCGAAGCGGGTGCTGGGGGTGGAACAAAAGCGGGACTTGATACCCTAACTGGCAGTACTGAGTACTGAGTACTGAGTGTTGGGGTTGGGGGGTCGAGGCCTCAGTACTCAGTACCCAGTACTCAGTACTCAGTACTGTTTATTTGTGTCCTTCCACCAGGAAGGAAATCTTCACATTCACCCGGTAGCGGACGATCCGGTTGCCTTCCACTTCACCGCTGAAATTGTCGACCCAGACCGACTTGATCTGCTTGACCGTCTTGCTGGCCTCGGCCACCGCGGCCTGGGCGGCGTCATCCCAGCTCTTGTCGGACTGCGCGATGATCTCGATCACCTTCACGATGCTGCTCATGGGATGACTCCTTTTCGAGGCGCGTTTAAGAGTGCGGCGGTTACTCAGTACTCAGTACTCAGTCCTGTCAGTTGGGCCGCTGCGGCACCAGCGCTGCGGCAGGACGCGAGGGCGATCGCAGGTCGATGTGACCCAGGTTCACGAAATCCCAGTAGGTGAGGCTGTCGGGCTGGGCCGTCGTCTCGAGGAAGCTCCGGAAGGTCTGCAGCAACTGCACGCTCAGATGGCCCGGCACCGCCTGCGAGTGCATGCCGCCCCGGCCGAAGTAGCTCCGCACCATCACGCTGTTGGAACCGGCCGGGAGGGCCCGCGTGTTCTCCACGAAGCGGGGGAAGCCTCCCTGACGGAAGAGATACATCTCGACGTTCGAGACATAGTAGACCGACACCTTCCGGGCGGTCTCGACCAGGTACTCGCCGATGCTCTTGATCGCGCTGGGACCGGCCAGGTCGCCCACCACTGGAATCACCCGATCGCGTCGTTCCAGCTCCCGCACCACCCGGAAGCCATCCTCCGAAGCAAGATAGCTGCCGGCATGTCCCTCCAGATCGGTTTGGAGGTAGAGCTGTCGGGCGGTGGGATAATTGAATCGGTAGGGACGGCCCCGACTGGAGAACCGGATATCCAGGCCCATGCTGGCGAACTCGTCGTGGAACCGGCGCAGGGTCTGGCGGTCTTCCTCGGTCAGGGGAACCCCGTACTCGGTGACCCGTGCCATGAGCTGGGTGTGCTGCCGGCCATGCAACATGGAATCGTAGGGCGTCTCATCCAGTCGGACGAGCAGGTCGCCCAACGGCAGGTCGGTCCACATCGCCAGGTCATCCGGGGCCCGTCGACCGTACAACAGGCCCAGGAACTCCATCCGGTTGCGGGAGCGCTCGAACATCGCCTTGAACAGGAGATGCAGCAGCAGGTTGTCGCGCCGGATATCCACCAGGAACGCGATCTCGGGCTTGATCCGCGCAATGTAGCTGAAGCTCTGCTCCGGCCCCACGCCGACATAGGCCCCGCCCCGCACCCCCAGCGAGTCAAACGCCCCCAGCACGTGGAGGTACGACGTTTCGTTGGAGACCAGGTTGTCGCTGTCGAAGAAGCCGCCGGCCTCGGAGAACCGGGCGACCAGGCGGGAGAAGGCCGTCTCCTGCGCCATGGCCTGAGAAACGCCCAGGACCTGCAGAGCCAGCAGCAGCGCGCGCATTCACCATTCCACCGAAAAGACCTCCGGAGAATACGACAGGCGGGCAACAGACGGTAGGACGGGCGGACGGTCGGACGGACGGGCGGGCGGAAACTTCCCGATCGAACGGTCGTCATGAAAAGAAGATCCCACACTGACTGCGAATGAAGCGACCCGGGTTGAAACGCGACCTCGGCATCCTCGTCTGCCTAGCGGGCTGTGCTCGAGGCGAAGGCGCCCCCGTCAGGCCAGCGGCGATGTTCCGGGGCGGCCCGGCTCATCTCGGCGTGTACGACGCGCCGCTGGGGACCGCCCTGGCCGGCCTGCAGTGGCGCTTCGATACCCAGGGCGGTGTCATCGGATCGCCCGCCATCCGGGGCGATACCGTCTGGGTTGGGAGCGGTGATGGGCGGGTGTACGCCCTCGCGCTCTCCAGCGGCGCCCTGCTGTGGAGCTTCAATCTGACGACCCCGATTGCCTCCTCCCCCGCCGTAGCGGGCGACGTCGTCGTAATCGGCGCGCGAGACGGACGGTTCAACGGGCTGAACGCCCGGACCGGCGAACCGCTCTGGTCGGTGGAGACCGGAACCGACTTGCCGCTGCCGTGGGGCCACGAGAGCGGCGACCGGTTCACCTCGTCCCCCGCGATCGTGAATGATCTGGCCGTTGTTGCGGCCGGCGATGGGGTGGTGCGAGCGCTCGAGTGGCGCACCGGTCGGGAACGCTGGCACACCGAGACCGGCACCCGGCTGCGTTCCTCACCGGCCGTGGCCGATGGGCGGGTGTTCATCGGAGGAGTCGACGGGCGGCTCTACGCCTTCGACCTGGCGAGCGGAACCAGACTGTGGGCCTTCGCCACCGAGGGCGCGACACTGCAGTCGGAGCACTACGGATTCGACCGGCGCACCATCCAGAGCTCCCCGGCGGTGCAGCGGGGCACCGTATACGTCGGGGCCCGGGACGGTTTCCTGTATGCAGTATCCGCCGACTCCGGCGTCTTGCGCTGGCGGTTCGACCATCAGATCTCATGGATCATCTCGTCGCCCGCGGTGGCGGACGACGTCGTGTATGCGGGCAGCTCCGACGGCCAGTTCATCCAGGCCGTCGACGCCGAAACCGGGGTGGAACGCTGGCGCCGGCCCACCGGCAGCATCGTCTGGTCCTCACCGGCCATCGTGGGCCAGCAGCTGCTGGTGGGCGACGGCCGGGGACGGGTCCTGGCGTTGGACCGGATGACGGGTGATCCGCGCTGGGAGTTCTTCACCGGCGGGCAGGTGTTTTCCTCACCGGTCCCGGCCGGACGTCAGGTGGTCTTCGGCAGCGTGGATGGCGGTGTCTACGCGCTCTGTACCGGCGATCCGGTCACGCTGGAGCGCGCCGTCTACCCCGGCCGGGGCGGCACACCGGCGGATTCGGTCGCCGGCCTGGTGACGGCAGCGCTCCAAGTCCGCGGCTACCAGGTACTCGACGACCAGAAGCTCATCGCGGTCCTCACCGCCGCGGTCGCCGACGGCCGGCTCGCCACCGTCGTGTTCGCAAGCGACGACCTGCCGCCGGAGATCGTCACCGAGCCGGTAGAGCAATCGCTCTTTCGCCGCTTTCTCGATGCCGGCGGCAAGGCGGTGTGGACCAGTATCCCGCCCCTGCTGTGGCCCCGTGATTCCACCGGTCAGCGGCTGCAGGGCCTGGCGGGCCTCACCTGGGATCGTCCGGCCCAGCTTCTGGGCGTGTCGCACGCCGCGGCGATCTTCGACCGGCGCAGCGTCGAGCCAACCGATCCCGGTCGCCGCTGGGGCCTGAGTGGCCGCTGGCGCGA
>DASWKS010000439.1:0-4844 GCA_036396495.1 Gemmatimonadales bacterium | reverse complement strand
ATGTAGCTCTAGAGCCGCTGCCGCTGGATCAGCTGGAGCTGGGTGAAGGAAGCGGCCGGCCTGCCGAGCGGCAGGCCGAAAAGGTCTGGCGGGGACTGGTGCATGCCGCGCTGCTGTTGGCGCAGGAGAGCTCGGGCGGCGGCTCGACCACGGCGGACGGCAAACCGATCGAAGTCGACTCCGTCTCCGGCGCCCAGATCGCGAATGCCATCAAATCCCGCCGGAATGACAAAGCCTACAACCGGGAGGTGCTTGATTGGGTGATCCAGGCCGGTGAAAAGGTGCGTGGCCTGGACCAATCCTCCCGGGTGCGCCAGGCGGTGGACGGTTTGTTTGCGGCCCTCGACCGCGCTACGCTCGGGGACATGATGAACGTCGGCGCCACCGCGGAGGAGCGGAAGGCGATCGTTCGCCGGGGGGCCCGGTCGCTCCCGGTCAAGACGGTGCTGGATCTGCTCGACGCCGCCGCGACGCTCTCCGAGAAGATCATGTCGCATACGCTGCTGCGGCTCCTGGGGAAACTCGCGGGACACGTCGACACCGCGCGGGGTCCCATCGTGGTGGGTGCGGAAGACGTGCTGCGTGATTCGGTTCGGCAACTGGTGGGCGAATGGGACGAGGAGGATCCCTCGGCCCATTCCCACCGCGATCTGCTGGCGCTGCTGGCGCGGCCGGGCGGTGTGAGTCGGGGCGGCGCCAGCGGCAAGGCCGAGGCTGGATCGCTGCGGGTAGCCCAGATGGGTCTCGAGCTGGGCGTCGATACGGCCGAGCGGAACCAGGCGCTGGTGAACGTGCGGGGGCAGATCAGACTGGTGGAGATGCTGGACCTGATCGACCGCGGCAGCGCGGCCCGGATTTCGGTGGACGGGATCTGGAAGGTGGTCGGCGACCCCACCTATCTCAGTGGCTTGCTGCTCGACGAGGCGCAGGACGTGGTGCCGGTGGAACGGGTGCTGGAACACATGGGGCACGACGCGCTCAACCCGCTGCTGGAGGCGCTCGAGGCGGCGGAAGGGGCATCACGGCGTCGCTGGCTGCTCCGCCGGATCCAGGAGTTCGGCGATGTCACCGGTCCGCGCATCGTGGCCCGCCTACCCGGCAAGCCCTGGTTCGTGCAGCGCAACCTGCTCAACCTGCTCGGCACCCTGCACAGCATCCCTCCCCAGTTCCGTCCCGAGGAGTACGCCGCCCACGACGACTCGCGGGTGCGGCGCGAGGCCTACAAGCTGCTCTTCGCCAATCCGGAATCGCGGTCGGATGCGGTGGTGCGGGCCGCGGGAGACCAGGACACCGGGATCGTGCGGCTGGCCCTGTCCGCCGCGCTGGAGCAATGTCCCCAGGAGCTGACCGCTCGGCTGCTGGAGTACTTGGGCGGGCGATATCGCGACCAGGACATCCGTCTGCTGGCGATCCGGCTCATCGGCAAGCGGCCCACCACCGGCGGGCGCGACTGGCTGCTTCGGCGGGTCGCGTCGCAACGGGGCTGGGGACCGTTCCGGCGTCTCCGGCTGGAGCACAAATCCCCCGAGGTGATCGCCGTGCTGGTGGTCCTGCGCCAGCAGTTCGCGGACCACGCCGGGGCCGCCAGCGTGCTCCGGATGGCCGAAGCGAGCAAGGACACCGAGATCCGGGCCGCATCACGAGGCGTGAGCCCCGGGGCGTTGGGGTGAGCGACCCGATCCCGTTCCTCACCTCGCTGGGCCAGGCGCTGGCGACGCTGGGCCTCTACAACGAAGGCCACCCCGCCCGGGAACGGGCCCTCCACAGCAGCCACGAGTCCTTGCTCCGTCTCCTCGAATCCGAGGCCGATTGCCGCTTCTCCTTTCTCACCGGTGAGGTGGTCTACGGCAACCGGCTGTTGCGGGAGTTTCGCGAATGGGAATGGGCTGGACGGCTGGCTGGCATCGGGGTCGAGCGGGTGGAGTTTCTGCCGCCGATTGCGTTCGACGACTTCGACCGGTTCGTCTCTACCGTCTACGACCGGCTCAGGGGCGATCCCCAATCGCCGCTGCTGGCACCCTCCCAGGCGCCCACCGGGATCCGCTACGGCCGGGTCGCCATCTTGGGCGACTCGGCGGGGCAGGTGACCGACCAACCGGTGGTCACGACCGTCCCCTTTACCCTGGACAAGGAGCTGGAGTGCATCGGCTGGATCCACGAGGAGGTCACCCAGACCGACGACTTGCCGCTGGTGGAAACCGAAACCGTGGTCCGCTCGCTGGCGCTGGCGATGCACCAGGAAGGGCAGGTGGTGCTGCCGTTGCTGGAGCTCAAGCGCTTCGACCAGTACACGACCACCCACTCGTTCAACGTAGCGGTGTTGACGATGGGCTTGTCGGAGTATCTGGGCTACGCGCCGCGCGAGGTGCGGGTGCTGGGGGTGGCCGCGCTGCTGCACGACATCGGCAAGGTCAAGGTGCCCGCTGAGGTGCTGCTCAAGCCCGGCAAGTACACCCCGGAAGAGCGCAAGGTCATCGAGACCCATCCGGTGGAAGGCGCCCGCATCATCATGACCCGGCACCGCAACATGGAGCTCGCCGCCACGGTCGCCTACGAGCATCACATCAACCTCGACGGCAGCGGCTACCCGCAATACGTCTTCCCGCGCGAGGCCCATTTCGCCAGCAAGCTGGTCCACGTGTGTGACATCTACGACGCGCTCTGTGCCAAGCGGCCCTATCGTGACGCGATTCAGCCGGACCTCGCCTTGACCATCGTGGAAGACATGAGCGGGCGGCACCTCGATCCCGACCTGGTCAACGCCTTCGTCACCATGGTACGGCAGGCGAAGGGTCGGCGGATGCCGGTGGACGAGGCGAAGGTGGAAGTGACCGCGAAAGCCATTTGACGCTCCGTGGACCCTACCGACGTTCGAAACTTCGCGATTGCGCTCGGCATCGGCGCCCTGATCGGGATGGAGCGCGAGAAGCGGAAGAGCGCCGAGCCGTACCAGGCGCTGGGCGGGATCCGCACCTTCATTCTGCTCGCCATGGCCGGCGCGATCTCGGCCTGGATCTCGGTCGAGCTCCAGGCGACCTGGATCTTCGCTCTCGCCCTGGTGGCGGCGGCGGCGCTGGTCCTGACCGGCTACGGCCTCACCCTGCGAGCCGGCACCGCCACGGCCGGGCTCACCACCGAGGTCGCGGCGCTGGTGACCGTCCTGCTCGGCGGCCTGGTGATGTTCGGGTGGCCGGCGCTGGCCGTGGGATTGGGCATCACCACCGCGGCGGTCCTGGCCTTCAAGGTTCAGCTCCACGGCGCGGTGGCCCGGATCGGCGAGGACGACATCTACGCCGGGATCAAGCTGCTGATCGCCACCTTCATCGTCCTGCCGCTGCTCCCCGACCGTCCTCTCGATCCGCTCGAGATCCTCAACCCGCATCAGCTCTGGCTGCTGGTCATCCTCATCGCGGGCTTGTCCCTGCTGGGATACGTGGCGGTGCGGCTGCTGGGGCAGACCCGTGGCACCGCGGTCACCGGGATTTTCGGTGGCATGGTGTCGAGCACCGCGGTGACCCTGTCGTTCTCCCGCCGCAGCCGGGATCAGGGAGGGCGGCTGCCGGGCGACGCGCTCGCGGCCGGCATCCTGCTGGCCTGGATGGTGATGTTCCTGCGGGTCTTCGTCGAAGTGTTCGTGGTGCACCGGCCCCTGCTGCTGAAACTGGCGCTGCCGCTCGGGGTCATGGCGGGCACCAGCGCCGCGGCCGGACTGGTTCTCTTCCGCCGCGGGGTCGATCACGCGACGCCGGAGGCGGATGAGGTCCCGTTGCGGAATCCCTTCAGCCTCACGGCCGCAGCCAAGTTTGCGGCGGTGTTCGCGGTGATCATGCTGGCCGTGGGGCTGGCAGAGCGGCTGCTGCCGCCCCGGGGCATGTATGTCGTGGCGGCACTGGCCGGACTGACCGACATGGATGCCATCACCCTGTCGATGGCGGAGTTTGCCCGGACCAACGGTGAAACCGGGGTCGCCGCGCTGGCGATCACCATCGCCGCGCTCAGCAACACGCTGGTCAAAGGCGGCATGGTGCTGGCTCTGGGCAGCGGTAGCCTCAAGAGACGCGTCGGCATCGGTATGGCGCTGGTGGTGGCGGCCGGTCTCGGGGCTCTGTTGCTCGTCTAACCCACAGTACTGCGTACTGAGTGCCGAGTACTGAGTACGACTACATTGCTGTCCCGTGATCATCCTCAGCCTCATGCTCCTGGCCTCCGTCCAGGACACCAGCTCGGCCCATAGCGGCCGCGCCAACCGGATCAAGGTCCCCATTCCCCGGCTCGAAGCCGAGGCGACGGTTGACGGCCGGCTCGACGAGCCGGTGTGGGCCACGGCCGCGCGCTTGACCGATTTCTCGCAGTTTCAGCCGGTCGATGGCCGGGCCGCGGAGGAGCCCACCGAGGTCCGGGTCTGGTACGCGCCGGACGCCATCTGGTTCGGGATCCGGGCCCGGGAGCTGCACGGCAACGTGGTGCGGGCCACCCGCGCCAATCGCGACAACATCGCCAGCGAAGATCACGTCCAGATCCTGCTCGACACCAACAACGACCGCCGGATCGCCTTCCTGTTCGGGGTGAACGCCCTGGGCGTGCAGCAGGACGGCACCCGGAGCGATCAGTTCGGCGGCGGCGCCGGCGGCGCGTCCGCCACGGGCGGCGGCACCGGCAGCATGAACCCGCTCGACGGCACGGTCGATCTCAATCCGGATTACGTGTTCGAATCCCGGGGCCGGCTGGTCGAAGGCGGGTACGAGGTCGAGCTGCGGATCCCGTTCAAGAGCCTGCGCTACCAGGAAGCCGCGGTGCAGGATTGGGGCATCCACATTCTGCGACGAATCCAGCATTCCGGGTTT
>DASWKS010000438.1:0-2432 GCA_036396495.1 Gemmatimonadales bacterium | reverse complement strand
CCACGGTCAATCCGCGTTTCTGCCGGAGCTGACGGTCGCGAAACTGGACCTCTGAACCACAAAAACAGGGAGCAGGAAGCAGGAAGCAGGGAGCAGGGAGCAGGGAGCAGGGAGCAGGAAGAAGACGGATGGTCCCCTTCTGATTCCCGGCTGCGGTTCCTCTCCCTGCTTCCTGCTCCCTGCTCCCTGCTTCCTGCTTCCTGCTCCCTGCTCCCTGCTCCCTGCTCCCTGCTTCCTGCTCCCTGCTCCCTGTTTTTGTGGTTCAGAGGTCCAGTTTCGCGACCGTCAGCTCCGGCAGAAACGCGGATTGACCGTGGTGCACCATGATCCGCTCGTTGTCGGCACCGCCCACGGTGTGGCCGTCGCCGATCTGGGTGCCGGTGGTGACCGCGTAGTAGGCGATATCGGCCAGCCGGTTGAGCAGATCGAGCGGAGCGCGTTGGCTTCCTTGCACCTCGAATTCGAGCAGATCGAAGTCGCGCATGCCGGTGGTGTAGGCCGACATCCTGCCCGAATGGGTCACCGGGTTGAAGCCGACCCAGAGGAGAATCGGGAGCGCGTTCCGGGTGGCCTCCTGGGCTTCGAGCACCCATGCCGCGGCTTCGCGCACCAGCATGGCCGAGCCGACGTAGACGGCGGAGGCGGGCGCGGTGGCGGCGACGGCGGCCACGAACCGGGTGTGCAGCAGCCGAAGCTCGATGGGTGAAAGGCCGGTACTGCTGGCGTAGCAGATGATGTGCGACTGATGGGTCGCGATGGCCGCCGCGGCGCCGGTCCAATGCCACGCCGTGGCGATGGGCCCCTCCAGATCGGTGGCCGGGAGTGGCATCGGGACGTGGAGGAGACCGATCGCGCCGCCCTGGATGATGGCGCTGGTCGCGGCGCCCTGGGTCTCCGGATTGAGGATGGACGGCGTATCGGGCCAGGCGTCCCGCAGCCAGGCGAAGACTCGCTCCGGGTCCGGGGGCGCCCGGTCGCGGAGCAACACGATGGCCAAGGCCTGAGCAGGAAGCTGGGATTGGCCGTTCGTCCGATGATGGGGATCCTGCTTCACGCGGGAGACGTTACTCCCCGATCGGGGCGGTGGCTACTGGGCTGGTGCGACCCCGGTCGGGCTCATCTATTCTTCGACTCCCGTCCACTCGGAGAACCCGGTGCGCTGGTTTCGTTTGGCACTCTTCACCCTGGCGATCGCCTGCGGGTCCAATCGCGTTGCCTCCCAGGACTACCAGTCTCGCAACGGCCGCTTCCGGGTGGTAACCGTTGCCCAGGGCCTGGACCATCCCTGGGCGGTCGCCTTCTTGCCCGACGGCCGGATGCTCGTCACCGAACGGCCCGGGCGCATGCGGTTTGTTTCACCGACTGGAACGCTGTCGCCGCCGCTTACCGGAGTGCCCCCGGTGGTCGCGGCGGGTCAGGGAGGCCTGCTCGACGTGGTGCTCGACCCGGCCCACGCCCAGAACCGGACGATCTGGTTCACGTATTCGGAGCCCGGGGAGGGCGGCGCCGGAACCGCGCTGGCCAAGGCGCGTCTCGCCGATAGCGGCCTGGAGAATGTCGCAGTGGTGTTCCGCCAGTCCCCCAAGTTCGGGGGCGGCGCCCATTTCGGATCCCGGATCGTCTTCAGCCGCGACGGACACATCTTCGTCACGTTGGGCGAGCGAGGCCGCAAGGAAATGGCCCAGGATCTCGCCCGCCACAACGGCCGGGTCATCCGGCTCCGGCTCGACGGCTCGGTCCCTCCGGACAATCCGTTCGTGGGCCGGCAGGATGCGCGGCCCGAGATCTGGTCCTACGGCCATCGTAATCCTCAGGGCGCGGCCCTCCATCCCGAGACCGGCGTGCTCTGGACGGTGGAGCACGGCGCCATGGGTGGAGACGAGATCAACATCCCACGGGCCGGTCGCAACTACGGCTGGCCGGTGATCAGCTACGGGCGGGACTATTCCGGCGCCAAGATCGGCGAAGGGACCAGCAAGGCGGGGATGGAACAGCCGATACACTACTGGGATCCATCGATCGCGCCCAGCGGCATGGCGTTCTACACCGGCGACCGCTATTCCGGCTGGAAGGGCAGCCTCTTCATCGGGTCGCTCAAGTTCGGCACCCTGTCCCGCCTGGAGCTGGAGGGCGAACGGGTGCGGAATGAAGAGCGATTGCTGGAAGGCCGGGACGAGCGAATCCGCGACGTGAGGCAGGGACCCGACGGCTATCTGTACCTGCTGACCGATGAGGGCAACGGGAAACTGCTCAGGCTGGAGCCGGTCGCGCGGTAACTGGTGTACGGTGAACAGTGAACAGTGAACAGTGAACAGTGAACAGTGAACGGTTCACCGATCACTGTTTACCCCGCGACCATGTCTTACACGTCGGGGAGTTGTCGGGTAGCTTCCGGCAACCCTCTCATACGGCCCCATGCGCACTCTCTTCCT
>DASWKS010000437.1:0-1704 GCA_036396495.1 Gemmatimonadales bacterium | reverse complement strand
GCGGCCTCGGCCGCCTCGGGGGTGCCGCGCACCACCCGGGCCGCCACCACTTCGTCGGATCCGAACAGCTCATCGGCCAGCCCTTCGGGCGTCACGGCCGCGATGCGACTGCGCTCCTCCAGCATCGCCTGACGCAGGAGGGGGCCGGGGATGCCCACCTCCTTCCCCAGCGCGATCACCTCATCCGAGCTGAGTCCCTCGCCCACGTCGTGCTCCTGCGCCTGCAGCTCGGCTGCGCGCTGGAGAATCCGCTCCAGCGCCGCACGGTCGATGCGGGCAGGAACGGGAGGCTCGGTCACTTTTCGTCGATCTTGATCTTGGGAAGCAATGCTTCCGGGGGAGCAGGGAGCGGGGACAAGGGAGCCGGCGGCGCCTCGAGGACTCCCTGCAGACTGCTTCCTGCTCCCTGCTCCCTGTTGCCTGCTCCCTGGGGCTGGGTCAGGGCGGGGAGGAACGGTCGAATCATGTCGATCGGGATCGGGAAGATGGTGGTGGAATTGTTTTCCGCCGCGATCTCGGTGACCGTCTGCAGATAGCGGAGCTGGAGCGACATCGGCTCCGTCGCCAGGGTCCGGGCCGCCTCGGCCAGGGTCTTGGAGGCCTGCAGCTCGCCCTGGGCCCCGATCACCTTGGCACGGCGTTCCCGCTCGGCTTCGGCCTGCCGGGCCATCGCCCGCTTCATCGATTCGGGAAGGTCGACGTCCTTCACCTCGACCGCCGAGACCGAGATGCCCCAGAGATCGGTCCGCTCGTCGATGATGCGCTTGAGGATGGCGTTGATCTTTTCCCGGTCGGCCAGCAGCTCGTCCAGCTCCACTTCGCCCAGCACCGACCGGAGCGTGGTCTGGGCCAGCTGGCTGGTGGCATAGGTGTAGTCCTCGATTTCGATGACGGCCCGGCCCGGATCGGCGACCTTCATATAGAGGACCGCATTCACTTTCACCGAGACGTTATCCCGGGTGATTACGTCCTGGGGTGGGATGTCCAGCGCTCTGATCCGGAGCGAAACCCGTTTCATGGAGGCGAAGCCGAGCGGCAGGAAGATCAAGCCCGGACCTTTGGTGCCCCAGTACCGGCCCAGAAAAAAGGTCACGCCGCGCTCGTACTGTCGCAGCACCCGGAGGCTCACGAACGAGTAACTGACCAGCAACGCTAGAACCGGGAGGAGGACATCCATGCGCGCAACCTCAGGCGGGAAGGGCTTCGACCACAACCGCGGCGCCTTGTCCGCCGCCGATGCACGCGGCTCCCAGCCCGTAGCGGCCACCGGTGCGCCGGAGAGCGTGCAGCAGATGCAGGGCGATACGGGTACCGGTCGCGGCCAGGGGATGACCGATGGCGACCGCTCCGCCTTCGGTGTTGGTACGTTGACGGTCGAGTCCCAGCTCTCGCTCGACCGCCAGGTACTGGGCCGCGAATGCTTCGTTGACCTCGACCAGATCCATCTGGTCCAGGCTCAGGTTGGCCCGGGCCAGCGCCTTGCGCGACGCGGGCACCGGCCCGATGCCCATGATCCGGGGATCGACTCCCGCGAAGCCCCAGGAAACCAGGCGGCCCAGCGGACGGAGCCCCCTGGCCTGGGCCAGCTTCTCGGTGCAAAGCACGACGGCCGCCCCGCCGTCCACGATGCCCGATGCGTTTCCTGCCGTCACCAATCCTTCCTTCTTGAAGTAGGGCGGCAGCTTCGCCAGGCCCTCGGGGGTG
>DASWKS010000436.1:0-7581 GCA_036396495.1 Gemmatimonadales bacterium | reverse complement strand
CGCACTTTGGCTGTACTCGTCGAATCCCGGATGGTGCTGGAAGGGCAGCTTGAGCAACACTCGAAGGCGCTCGATCTCCGAGTAGTCCCGCTCGTCCACCGCCTTCCGGATGGCCCGTTCCGCCAGCCAGTTACGCAGGATGTACACCGGATTCACCCGCGCCATGCGAGCCTGGCGTTCCTGGTCCCTGCTTCGCTCGGCCGCCAGACGGTCGCGGTAGAGCGCCAGCCACGACTCCAGCTCGGCCCGGTCGCTGCACTCGGCGGCGAGCTCCGGCGTCACCGCACCCGACTGGGTCGAGAACGTGCCGAGGGCCCGGAAGAAGCGGGTGTGATCGACCCGATGGGTTCGGAGCAGGTGGTAGAGCTCGGTGACCAGCCGCACGTCTTCCGGCCGTGACTCGGCCAGCCCGAGGCGAGCCCGGAGTCGCATCCCCAGGTGGTGCTCGAATGCGGGATGGAAGGCGCTCAGGGCTTCTTCCGCTTCCGCCTGAATCAGCCGGCCCGCCAGCGACTCGGCCAGTCGGTGGAGATTCCACAGCGCCACGCCGGGCTGCTGGTCGAAGGCGTAGCGGCCGTCGTGGTCGGTATGGTTGGGGATGAACCCCGGATCGAACTCCTCCATGAACCCGAAGGGTCCGTAGTCGAGCGTGAGACCGACCAGAGACATGTTGTCGGTGTTCATCACGCCGTGAGCAAAGCCGGCCGCCTGCCACGAGGCGATCAACCGCGCCGTGCGCACCGTGATCTCGCGGAGCCAGGCGCCGTAACGCTGCTCGAAGCCGGGGTAATGATGGCTGATGACGTAATCGGCCAGGATACCGACCAGGTCGTTCCGCCCTAGAGCCGCCAGCGCTTCGAAGGTGCCGAAGCGCACGTGGCTCGGTGCCAGTCGCAGGAGGGTCGCCGCCCGCTCCGGCTGCTCGCGCCGGACCAGCGCCTCGCTGGCCACGATGGCGAGCGCGCGGGTGGTGGGAATACCCAGCCCGTGCATCGCCTCGGAGCCGAGGTATTCGCGGATCACGCTCCGGAGCACCGAACGGCCGTCACCGCCCCGCGCAAAGCGGGTAGGCCCGCCACCCTTGAGGTGCAGATCCCACTTCCCGCCCCGCCGGTTGCAGACTTCACCCAGCAGAAACGCCCGTCCATCGCCCAGCTGCGGCACCCATACCCCGAACTGGTGGCCCGCGTACAGCATGGCGAGCGGTTCAGCGCCGGGCAGGCGCCGCGCTCCGGAGAGATAGGATGCAAGGTCCGTGGCGGTCGAAACGGCGGGGTCGAGTTCGATCAGCTGCGCGGCATCGGGATTCAGAGCAACCAGGACCGGATCGGGTAGAGGCGTCGGATCGACGACCTCGTACAGCTCCGGTGGCAGATGAGCGTAGGTGTTATCGAAGGAGAGTGAGGTGATCGGCGGCATGCCGACCACCAATATACCAGATTGCTCGGGAATTACTGAGGGAGAGTTATCACCGCAGCGTCAATACAGTGAACCAGCAGAGAATGACGAATCCGAACACCACCAGACCGGCCAACCCGGCGTAGAGTCGCTTCAGGGCGCGATACTTCGCCTGGATCACCCGAGCCATCGTATGAAACACTGCCTCGGCTTCCCCGTTGATCTGGGCCATCACCGCGTGATCCCACGCCCGGTGATAGGTCGCGAGATCCATCGCGGCAACCGATTCCCAGATCAGGATCCCGAGCGGCCGATGCATCGACAGGCCTTCCCCCTGGTGCGGGGCGCCCTCGGGCGGAACCGCCTGGCGCAACGGCCGCGGCCGCAAGCAGTCGATGGCGTGGAGCACGAAGAGCAGGTTGAGCGCGCCGTAGATCACCAGCAGGCCTACAGCCCAGAACTTGGCGGAGCCGCTCAGGCCGGCGAGGAGGTGGGCCCGCGATATGTAAGGCAAATGCTGCAGCATTCAAGACGCCCAGCGCCACCAGCGCGTACCGAGCCCGGTGGTCGACCAGCTCGATCACCTGACGGCCTTCGCTCACCGCCTCGATCAGGATGCGAAAACGCTCCCACGGCTCCGGCGGCCGGTCAGCCAGCTCCCGTATCCTGGCTTCCCGTTCCTCGTGCTTCAGGGCGTGCTTCCGGCCGATGGCCTCTTCAAGCAGGTGCCCGTTTTGCGTGCCCTTCATACGGCACCTCTGGCGCTGGGACCGACTTCAATCTCGTCGGGCTGTCCGTAAGCGGCGGTGAACCGTGGGTGAAAGGACCGTTACGTCGGGGAGAACCGGCCGGTCCTGATGGCGTGAAGCACCGCCCGGAGCACCGGATCTTCGTTCTTGAAGTAGGCGCGTGAGGTGAGAGCGACCGGCAGATGCGGTGTGATCCAGGGTCGACGATCGGCCGGCTCCGAATCCTGCCAATACCGGTTCGAGATGCTCAGCATCAGCCCGCTGTAGGGCAACCGGACCTCATGATCTTCTCCGGTGAAGTTGGGACTCGACATACTGGGCTCACCAGCGAATACCGGATGGGCGGCGCGTTCCAGTCGGTTGATGAAGTTCTGCGCGGCGGAGAACGTGGTGCGCGACGTGAGCACGAAGATCCGGTTGCCCGACCGGCTTCGCTCGAACGAGGCCAGCGCATTGATCAACGGCGCCAGCAGCGTATTGTCGCCGCCGTTGTTATGCCGAACGTCCACGATGACGCTTGAGACCCCTGGGGTCGAGAGCGTGTCCGTCAACCGCTGGGCGAACCGCGCCAGCGGGTCCGATCCCGCATCCATGACCTGGTTGAACTGGACATACACCGTCTGGTGCTCGGGGAGGCGCCGCAACCAGTACGGGACCTCGACCCGTTCCAGGTACATCGGTGGAGGAGACGGCGCGGCCCGGGGCGGAGCCAGTTTCCGAAGGGGACCCCGCATCGGTCCGGCCGCGAGGAGCAGGGTCCGGGTTCGTCCCTGGGCATTTGCCACGGTGAGCGCGACCGCCCCCCTCTGGCCGGCTGCCCCCAGGGCATCGAGAAACGCAGGCACAGAGAGATAGAACGGCCCGAAGTTCTTGAAGGCGATTGCATTGTCACGGCTGATATAGGGTTCGAGTTCCCTGAGCAGGTCCTCGGCGTTGCGGCCACCCAGCTGCACCACCCGGCTTCCAATCAGTTGCTCGCCCTCGCCCATTCCCCCGACTACGTAAACACCATCGCTGAACCAGTACATGTCGATCGGGAGCCGCGACAATGGGATTCGGGGCGTCGGCGCCAGGTAGACGATCGAATGTCCGTCTCCCAGGAGGGTCATCAACCGCTGGATCTCCACCACGATGCGTTCGTCGCTCAGGCCGGGAACTCGGCGGAAGAGGCCGGAAACCGCCTGCTCGAACTCCGGGCGGTGGGCGGGCCTCCCGGGACCGGCGTGCACCTGGCGGGCCTGGGTAAGCAGGAACTGAAGGTCGGCCTGCCAGCCGGCAACCCGGCCGGCGGTGTCCTGATTCCCGGCCGAGTAGGCCAGGAGCGAAAGGGCGAGGAGGGCAAGCATGGGGAAGGACTACGAAGCCCCACTCCTCCCGGTTTCCGAGAGGAGCGGGGCCGGCCGGGCCTGCGGCCGGTTTCGGACTAGGGCCGGTGCCGACCCGCGTTCCGGTTGGCGAGATCGATCTCGAAGGTCTCGGTCCCGTCGGCTCCCGTGACGGTTGCGGTGGCAAACTGGGTTCCATTGAACGTGATGACCACGGTCCGCTCGAAGCTCCGGGTCTCACCGTCCTTGGTCACACTGCCTTCCACCTGCTTGGTGATGGTACCGGACAGCGGCCAGGGGTCGCGGTCGGTGTTGTTGTGACGGGGTACCTCGACATTCGACACGGTCACGTCGGCCGAGAGCTCATAGATCCGGGTCCCATGTTCGTCCGATACCCGGGTGCGCGAGATGTCGCTTGAGCCGGTGCCGTTCCAGGTGCGTTTCTGCTCGTCGCCCTGCAGGCCCGAAACCGTAAAGTCGCGCTCGTGGTGGACGCTGGCAGCCAGCGAACCGTGCTCGGTCTCACGCTCGATGTCGCCATCCACCACCCGCTGGGCCCTGATGGACGCGGTCTGTTCGGCGTCAAAGTTCTCCATCGGGGCGCCGGCGGCGTTGTAGAAGGCGTACTGGCGATCGATGGTCAATCCGTTGGGCAGCTCGACCGGCTCGCAGTCATGCCATCCGCTCGCGGCGTCGTAAGGACAACCGCCGGGGGGTGATTGGGCCGAGCTGGAGAGGAACATTACGCCGAAGCGAAGGCCCTGACTCAGCTCCCGCATGGTCTGGACATCTTCGCCCACGCCGTCCGCGACCGCGGCCGCGATATCGGCGTTGAGGGTGGCGCTGTCGGACGGGTCGAGCGGGTCGGCTTCCGAGCAGGCGCCCAGGAGAGCCGCGCAGGTGCCGAGGTAAAACCGCGTGTGGCGGGTCATTCAGTGGCTCGCATTGTCGGGACGAGGGGTAGGACGGTGGGCGGGCTGAACCGTTAACTCAAGTACTGAGGACTGAGTACTGAGTACTGAGTAAGTGCTTAGGACACTGGGTTTTATCATCCTCCACCCTACTCAGTACCCAGTACTCAGTACTTCAGTGGTCAGTACTGGGTCTTCCAGCTTTCGAGACGCCACCCGATACGATAAAAGCCATCACTTCCGCGCTGTCGGCCCCGACGGGAGTCACCCGGCGTGCCGGCACCACGATGAGTTGTCCGGCGAAATTATACGACTGCGGAAGATACACTCCCACCTGGTCCGCGACGCCGAGATCGGCCAGGGATTCCGCGGTGACGAAGCCGAGCACCGAGACGCCCCCGTCTTCGCTCAACGCCACCCGCACCGCCTTGGTGAAACGCCGCTTTTCACCGACGAAGGCGCCTAGCAGGTCCTTGGTCGAGGTATAGAGCAACCGGATGAAGGGAACGCTCTCCATCAGGTCCTCGATCCAGACGACGATGCTTCGCGCCAGGAAGGTCGAAGCCAGGGCGCCGATCAGAGTGATCGCGGTCAGGGTCACCACCAACCCCGCCCCCGGGAAATCGAGGCCGAGCAGCCGGTCGACCCAGCGGATGACGGCCCAGGCGATCCAGAGGGTGAGTGCCACCGGCGCGGTGATGAGCAGCCCGCGCGCGAACCAGCCGACGATCCGGCGGGTGATTCCCCGTGGGGGACTCACAGGACCGTCTCCAATTCGTGAAGCAGGTCCGCCAGGTGCGAGGGTTCCAAGTCTCCCATGTGCCCGATCCGGATGACCGACTTCGCCAGAGGCGACAGGCCAGTCGCAATGAGCCAGTCACGAGATTCGAGGGTCTTGACCACCTCGGCGGCCCGCGGGCCGTTCCGGAGCTCCAGCGCGGTGACGGTGGGAGAGCGACGGGAGCGGTCCGCCAGAATCCGCAGGTCCGGTCGGGCTTCGGCCCACTGGGCCATCATGGTCGCCATGGCGGTGTGACGGGCGAAGCGGGCGGCGAGCCCGCCGGTGTCGTCGATGCGTCGCAGTTGCCGTTGCAAAGCATGGATGATCGGCAGGGCGGGGGTGGTGAGCGGGAAGTTCCGTTTGGCCGCGTTGAGCAGATGGGTAGCGCTCAGATAGAACCCGCGATCGTGTTGCGCCTCGGCCCGGGCCACCAGGCGTGGACTGACGGCGCCCAGGGCCATGCCGGGGGGAAGGGCCAGCGCCTTCTGCGAGCCGGTGAGCAGGAAGTCGATCCCCCAGGCATCCATTTCCATCGGCATCGCCCCGATCGAGGTGACGCCATCGACCAGGAGCAGTGTGTCGGGCTTGGAGCGTACCACCCGGGCCAGGTCCGGCAGCGGTGCCAGCGCGCCGGTCGACGATTCCGAATGCACCAGCGTCACCGCGTCGACCTCCGGCCCCTCCAGGAAGCGCGCCAGCATGTCGGCCTCGAGCGTCTGGCCCAGCGGAACCACCGCCCGGATCACCTCCTTGCCGCAGCCTTCCGCGATCCGGGCGAACAGCTCGCCGAAATAGCCTCCGGTGACACACAGGACGCGATGCCGGACCCCATTCCGGACGGCGGCTTCCATGAGTCCGCTTGCGGCTGACACCGAGAGAAAGACGATGTGACTGGTGCCGAACAGCTGCCTCAGCCCGGGCTGCATTTCCGCCAGCAGCGCCTGCATCCGCTCGTTGAAAGTGAAGTAGTACGGCTGGAGCGTCGCCTCCAGAATATCCGGGTGAACGTCCACCGGGCCGGGGATGAAGCTTCGTCCGAACGGCCTCACGCGGCGAGCACCTGTTTCGCCGTCACCATCTGCACCCCGCGTTGCTCCCAGTCCCGCAGGAGCCGGGTGGCGGTCTCGGCCTGAATGGCGCGGGTCGCATCGGTGACCAGGGCCAGGCGGATCTCGGGCCGATGGGTCAGCAGGCCCTCGATGGCGTGGCGGTCGCAGACGTCGAGCGCCACGCCGTAGAGCACCACCCGGGCCGGAGCCAGGGCGCCGAGGACCGGCAGCACATTGGGGTTGGTGAAGACGTCGAACCAGTGCTTGTGGAAAAGGATATCGCCGACGTGGGACCGGGCCCGCGCCCCCACCGTGGCGGGGTCCTGCGGCTCGGGCTCGATCAGCAAGGGATGGCGCAGGGCGGTCTCCGGGATCTTCTGCTGGCCCGGCGTTCCCCGCATGCAATGCTCCGGAAAGGTCTGCCGAAAATCCGGTGTGTCGCTCAGCTCCCGGTGCCCCGCGACATGGTCGTCGGCGCTGGCGATGATCCGGATGCCGCGAGCGTGGGCGTGGTCGGTCAGCTGCTTCAACGTGGGAATGATCGACTCGCTGTCGGGGACGTACAGCTTGCCCTCGCTCTTCATGAAGTCGACCTGGGTATCGACGTCCCAGAAGATGATATCGGATCGCATGCTGCCCCTCCCGGGCATTTAGCGATTGAGCGATTTGACGCTTTAGCGATTGCTTTCCGAAGATGTCTGGTGCCGTAATCGCAAAATCGTCAAGTCGCTAAGTCGCTGAATGTCATATGACCCGCTCCAGCCTCGGATTAGCCCGGTACTCCCGCCCCACCTTGGCACAGGCCCGGCCCTCGTGGCGTACTACGTCCGCCGTGAAATCGAAGCGCCCCTGGAACAGCGAGGAGCCGACGCCATAGGCATCGACCGGAACACCCTGCTGTTCGAACTCGCGGATCTTGTCCACGGTGAAGCCGCCCGACACGACGATCTTGACGCCTGGATAGCCGGCCCGGTCGAGCCCGTGACGGACATTCCAGACCAGCTGGGGGCAGACCCCGGTCGGCTTGAATCGGCCCATCTGCGGTACCACCGACCGGTCCACCAACATCTCGCTGGTATCGAGCCGCACGCCGTAGAGCACCTCGCCCAGTGCTTCGGCCACTTCGAGCGAGGTCCGGACGCAGTCGTTCTCGAAATCCACCAGAGTCACCAGCCGGATGCCGGGGTCCATGTTATCGGCGAACTTGCGACTCGCCAGGACGGTGTCGCCACCGTAGGCGGCGATCAGGGCGTGGGGCACGGTCCCGACTCCTTCGCTGCCCCACCAGGACGCCTGGGCGTCGGTCGACACTCCGATCGCGCCGGCGATGTGGGCCGCGTACCCATCACCGGTCTGGACCAGCCAGTG
>DASWKS010000435.1:0-2527 GCA_036396495.1 Gemmatimonadales bacterium | reverse complement strand
AGGAGGTCAGGGCGCTGATGACCGGGTCCGAACCGTCCGCTTCGAGCCGCAGGGTGTAATGGAAGGCGTTCCCGCCCTGCGCCGGGTGATCGTAGGACCTGATCTTGATGTAATACACACTGGAAGCCGGGAGCGTGTATCCGAGCAGCGGATCGATCTGGACCCCAGGAACTTCGTCGTCGTTTTCCGCGATGACCGAAGCCCCGTCTCCGGCGAGGAGGAAGGCGTACGCATCGAGCTGCGATCCGATCGACTGGGCATCGACGTCCAGGTGGATGCGATCGCCGGCGCTCCCCGTGAAGGCGAAATAATCGACGTCGCCGGCCGGGCAGATCTCCCCGGCCACCAGGACGCCGAACGCGAGGGCGGTCGCACCCGCCGGGGTATCGTCCGGCTCGTTGGCGGCCGTGCAGGCGGGCGGGGCGTTCTGGTCGATCGTGACCGCATCCAGAAGCCAGCCCTGGAAATCGTTGAACTGGGCGTCCATGGTCTCGAAAACGAAGCGGATGCGGATGGTCTGGCCGCTGAAGGCGCTCAGGTCGAGATATGCCGACCGGCCCCACTGGTGCATCAGGTCATCCGAGAGCTGGCGAGCCTCCAGGAATGGACCTCCACCGGCCGAGATCAGGACCCGCCGGCGGTCCCAGTGGCTGCCGGCGTTTTCCGTCTCGTACCGGGAATAAAACCGCAGGTAGAACCCCGAGCCGGGGATGTGGATCGGCGGGGAGGTCAGGCTGCCGGCGTTCGGCGAACCGCTGCGGTAATCCCCCCCGTCGAACTCGCCGGGCGGCTGGCCATACCACCAGGCGTAAAGGCCGTTGAAGGCCGTCCCGCCGTCCTGAAGGCGGTTCCAGAAGCCCGTTCCGCTCCATCCGGACCACGGGGTTTCAAAATCCTCCGCCACGGGGGCGGTGATGACCTGTGTAGCAGCGATCGGATTTGCCGCGGCGATCGTGAACGATCCGGACGGGCTCCAAACCGACTCGCCGGCCTCGCTGCGGGCGCGCACCTCCCAGGTGTAGGCGCCCGGCATGAGCGGACCCGGGTCCCAGAAGGGAGCGCTTCCCCAGGGCGAGGTCAGGGTCCCGGACGGGCTGTTAACCCGGCCCTGGAATTCCCGGCTGCCCCCGCCGTCGTGCCAAACCAGGCTGAAGCTGCTCTCAAGCGGCACGGCCTCCCCGGACGCGGGCCAGGCCAGCGCCGGGACGCCGGGGACCTGGGTGCGCAGCCGGACCCGGGCGGAGGCGAACAGGTCCAGGGCGGCGCGATCGTCGCCCAGGTTCGGGTCGTCGGTGAAAAAGCTCTGGCTGCGGGCCCGCAGCAGGGGGGAGAAATACAGGGTCAGGGAAACGTCGTCGCCGACCTGTACCGAACGCGCCGCAAACGACTGGACGTGCTCGCCGATCGGGAAGACCAGGCAGGACCCGCCGTAATTTTCAAACTCGAAGACGGCGACCTGGTTTGCTGCAGGGCTGCAGGCAGGGGGCGGCGGGGCGCAATCCGCATCCAGGATGATGGGGACGGCCAGCCCGCCTTGCAGCACGGAGCCGGAACCGTTGTCCGCCAGGATCCCGAAGGTGACCGGGCCGTCCGGGATCCCCAGCCCGCAGACGTCGATCGAGGCGCTGAAAGCGACAGTCCCCGGGGTCCCAGGGAAATTGGTCGGGCTCCCGGCCGGGGTCCAGCCCTGGCCGGTGTTGTAGGCGAAACGGGCCGTTCGGACCCCGTCGACGAAGTCGAAAGCGTAGCCCTCCAGGAGCAGGTCAGGGCCGGCGACGATCTGCCCGGTCGCCGGAGTGAGCACGCCTCCGCCGAGCGGGCTCAAAGCGGGCGGCGGCGGGGTGTTGCCGGAGATATAGGTCGTCTGGCCCTGGGCGCCGTATTCCGGGTTGGTCTGGGCTTCGATCGGGAGCCGCGGCCGCCCGCCGTTGATGCCGACATCGGCGAAGCGGACGTCGACCGAGCAGCCCCACCAGCTTACCTCGGTATGGACCTGGAAATGCAGGTGGTGTCCGGTGCTGAAACCGGTATCGTCCGCCACGCCGATGAACTGGCCTTGCTCGACCGGGACCCCAACGGTCTTGAGGCCCGCCGGGATACTGCCCTGCGCCAGGTGCAGGTAAAGCTGGTACGACTTCGGGTTCGTGCCGGTGTCCTCCAGGACGATGTAGTTGCCGGGCGAGTTGGGGTCGTTGTTAACCTGCCCCTCCCAGATCAATTTGACCGTCCCGGGCCGCGCCGCCCAGATATTGAACAGGTTGCTCGGGGAGGTCGAGAAATCGAACGCGTAGAGCATGGAGAAGCTCGGGTTGTAACCCCAGCCGAGGGTGTGGTAGATGCTCTGCGTCAGGAATAGGGTCTTCCCACCCTCCCAGGGGAGTCTGTAGCCGGTAAACGGTCCGATCCCGGAGGTGTCGCATTCCAGCCCGCGCCCGTCCCCCAGGACCAGGCGTTCGTCGGCCGGGAAAATCTCATCAGGCACCCCGGCGAGCAGGGCCGGGAAGCCTTCTTCGCCCAGCAGCGTGAC
>DASWKS010000434.1:0-1533 GCA_036396495.1 Gemmatimonadales bacterium | reverse complement strand
CCGGCGCGCCAGCCGAGTGGAGCCTTTGGAAGCGCTCCGGTCGCCATGAGTTCGTGAGGCCCAAGGGGTAGGGGCTGCGCACGCCCGGCCGCTTGATCTATCCTACATACTTTCGCCTACACCCGCGCCCAGCGTATGCTGTAAGGTGGCGTCGGTTCTCACATGGAAATGCGCCGATGCCATTGAATGGGAAGCTGGTGACCGGACTGAATTCCAGGACCTGCGGCAAGACATCGCACGGCTCGAGCAGCGAGTGGTCGAGTTCCGGGCCGAGCTGAAGCAGGATATCGCCCACGTGGAGCAGAAGGTCGCCGGCGTGCGGTCCGAGCTGATCAAAATGGGTGTTCGTGTTCTGGCTCGGGACCGTCGGAATCGTGATGGCGCTTCTCCGGTATTTCGCCGAGCGGGTCTGAGCACCGCCGTCTTTCTTGGGCCTCCGTCGCCCCTAGTCGCCCTATCTGATCGGCAGCGCCACTCCACCTGATGCATCATCACCCGTGCGTCCTGTAGCATGAGCGTCCGGGGCCGAGTCGTCCTCGCCATCGGAGTGCTCACTCCCGCGGCACAACGCCGCCGGCTTACGCCGGAGCCCGGGGCCCCTCGCCCGGCTCCTGGTGACTCGGTTCCGACGCCGCCATCAAGTTGAGCCGCTCGGCCACTCCTTCCATTTGACGCCGCCGCAGCCGGGCCCAGCCCGGAAGCCGGAGCGCACCCAGGCCGAACATGCCCGCGCCCAGCGTGGCCAGGATAGAGACCTTGGACGGGTCAACCGCCCCGCCCGTCGCCACCGAGGCGAGGAGCACGACCGCGGCGATCGCCACCAGCGCCAGACCTCCGCTCATCAGGCCACGAGCATCCCCTTTCACGGTCTGTAGCCTGAGCCGGTGCCCGTTCGCGGTGGGCTCGAGCAGGACCTGAAGGTTGCCGTTGGTCCACTGGCGGAAAGCGCCGTCGTGGCGGAGCGAGCCGCGGGCGTCGAACGTCTCACGAAGATCCACCACCAGGCGTTCCCACTCCTGGTCCGACAGCCGGCGGCCCAGCTCCACCGTCTGTCCCACACCGATTGTGAGGCCCATGAGGGTCCGTGACGCCGGGCGGCGGCTCTGCTCCAACGAGCCCGCTGCTTGGGCCACCAGCGCCGGCGGAATCCCCACCTCGCGCCCGATCTCCTGTAACTCGGCGAGGGTCAGGCCTTCACCCGGCGGGAGCTGGCCGCGCGGGGCCTGCTGAGCCTCGGTGGCACGCTCAAAGATGGCGGCCACTTCTTCCTCGCTGAAGCGACGTTCGCTCATGGCCATGCCAAGATCGCGGGGAAAGCGATCGTGGGCAAACCCTTCCGCCGCGCGCGCCTGCGTACTTTCGCCTATCCCCCCGCCGAGCGTATGCTGTAGGGTGGGATCGGTTCGCACGGAAGTGCACCGATGCCACTGAGCGGGAAGCTGTTGCTCGGAGCCCCGAGAACCTGGGCGAGGAAGTCGCCGGCGGACTCATCAACGCGTTCAACGAGATGGAAACGGCGCATCGGACGGGATT
>DASWKS010000433.1:0-7554 GCA_036396495.1 Gemmatimonadales bacterium | reverse complement strand
CTGATCTTCGGCCCTTTTCGTTCTCAGCCTCGTTTGATGAACCGAAGGCAGAGTGCAGAATGCAGAGTGCAGATTTCAGAAGGGTGCCATGAGCGGGGTACGGTTACCGGCGCATGCGACCCCTCGGCAACCTGCATTCTGCATTCTGCATTCTGCACTCTGCACTCTGCACTCTGCGCTCTGCACTCTGCACTCTGCACTCTGCACTCTGCACTCTGCACTCTGCACTCTGCACTCTGCACTCTGCCTTCGGTTCTCCCCTTCCAACATCCCCAATGGTCCAAGGGCGAACGATGGCCACCCGATGTGCGAGCATGGCGGCCAAAGCCGTCTCCCCCCAGAACCCACTTCAGATGGGAAGCCGATCCGCTTTAATTTCTGAGACTTAGCTTCCCCGGAGCCCTGATGCTTCAAACGTCCGAGTCCGGCGCGCCTATGACCTGGGTCGATCTGGTCTTGAGCTCCGGCCCGGAAGTCATCGTAGTCCTGGTGGTCACGCTGGCGATGTCGCTCGCGTCCTGGTTCATCATCGCGATGAAGTGGTGGCAATTCCGTCGCATCGGGCGGCAGAGCCTGCGCTTCTTTCAGGCGCTCGAGACCAGTACCGGACTGCGGGAAGGTTACCGAGGCGTGATGAAGCTGCAGCCGTCCCCCTTCAACCGGTTGTTCAAGGAGGGCCTCGCCTTCTACACCGAGATCAATCCGGGAGCGCTCACCGAGGCCTTCGAACGGGGCAAGTTCAGTCTGTCGGATGCCCAGCTCGAAGCCCTCAAGCTGGTCCTGGGGAAGGAAATCTCGGCTGAACGAGACGCGGTGGCTCATTACGTCCCCTGGCTCGCCACTATCGGAGTAGTGAGCCCGCTGCTGGGGCTGTTGGGTACGGTGCTCGGCGTCATGGACGCCTTCATCGGGATCGCGTCCCGCGGCTCGGGCAATCTCGCGGCGGTCGCGCCGGGAGTGGCTGCTGCGCTCATTACCACTGTGGGGGGCCTGGCCGTGGCCATCCCCGCCGTGATGGCTTACAACTTCTTCGCCAACCGGGTGGGGCGGTTTGAGGGCGAGCTGGATGGCTTCGGCAACGCGCTCATCGGGTGGATGGCCCGGGAAGGATGGCTCTGATGGCCGGCGGGATCCGTTCGCTAGGAGGAGGCCGGCGGGGCAGTCTGCAGGTCACCGCCGACATCAACGTCACGTCGCTGGTCGACATCGCGTTTGTGCTCCTCATCATCTTCATGATCACGGCGCCGATGCTGCAAGGCGGGGTCGATGTGCAACTCCCCCGCGCCGCCGCGCGTCCTCTGTCGGTCAAGGAAGGGCTGATCATCACGGTCGACCGGAACGGACGGGTCTTCGTGGACCGGGAAGGGATGAGCTATGAGGAGTTCCGGGCCAGCTTCGGCGCCATCCACGCCCGGCGGCGTCCGTCGGGTGTGTTCCTTCGGGGCGACAGTCGGGCGCCCTACGGTGAGGTGGTGAAGGTGCTCGCGGTCATCCGGGCAGCCGGGATCGCGGACGTGGGCCTGGTCGCGGAGGAAGAGGAGCGATGACGTCGTGGCGGGCGGTGCGGAAGCGGCCCGAAGGTATGAGGGCCGGGTTCACCGGCTCTCTGCTGGCCCACGGGCTCGCGGTGGCCGGGTTCATCCTGGTCACGCATCAGCCCGCGGCGCTGGGCACCGTCTACGCCGTCAAGCTGGTCGCGGCGCCTGCGGCTCCGCCCCAAACCCGCCGGGCGGCACCCGAGGCGATCCCGCGGCCCCAGGAACGCACCGCGCCGGTCAAGCCGCCGACTCGCACCGCGAAACCGGCGCCGGTGCCACCCAAGAGTGTGCCGCAACCCAAGCGGGAAGCGGCCGCCCAGACCGCCAGCACCGAACGCCCCAACCCCGGTGAAACCCCCTCGACCGGGACCCACGTCGCCAACGTCGAGACCCCGGGACAGGAGTTTCCCTATCCCGAGTACCTGGAACGGATCGTCAACGAGATCTACCGGCGCTGGCAGCGGCCCCTGGGAACCACGGCGCTGCGGACCCAGGTGCAATTCTCCATCGGCCGGGACGGGACGGTGAAGGAGATCCGGATCGTGAGCCGCTCCCGAAGCTATTCCTTCGATCTCGGGGCCCAGGGAGCCGTCGAGGCCGCGGCCAACTCCCGGGCGTTCGGTCCGCTGCCGGAAGGATTCAAGAGCGACGTGCTGCAGATCGCCCTCTGGTTCGTACCCCTGCCGCGAGGCAATCCGTGATCCGGCGAGTACTCCCCTTGGTGTTGACGCTCTGCGGAATCGGTCGGCTCGGGGCCCAGGACACCACCCGGGTGGAGCTCCGGCTGTTCTACAACAATCCCAAGTTGCGTCCCTCACTGGTGGTGCTGCCGACCACCGGACTCGATTCGGTGCGCGCCATCGTCGAGCGCGACCTGGACTTCAGTGACCGATTCGAGCTGATCCAGCTCCCCGCCGCGATGGCGGCGCCTGGTGCCGAGGGAATCAACTGGTCCCCCTACCGCGCCATGAACGTGGTGATCGCCATCGAGCTGACCCGGGTGGCCGACCGGGTCCGGGCCCGGCTCTGGGAGGTGGCGGCGACCGCGGTGCGACACGAAACCACGGTGGACCTGGATCTGACGGGCACCGGCGAAGGCCGGATGAGCGTCCACCGCCTGAGCGATGAGATCGTGCGCTGGGTGGCCGGCTCACCCGGCATCGCGACCAGCCGCCTGCTGTTCGTCTCCGGCAACCGGGTGTGGCGGGTGGACAGTGACGGGTATGGCGCCGCGCCGGTCTCCTCGGCCGGAAAGACCGCCTATTCACCGGCCTGGAGTCCCGACGGGCGGCGCTACGCCTTCACCGAGCACGTCGATGGCAAGTGGCAGATCGTGCTGCAGACGCTGGCGAGCGGCACCCGCACCATCCTGCCCACCACCCAGACCACCCAGAACATCACCCCGGCGTTTTCTCCCGACGGCCGCCGTCTGGCGTTCAGCCGGATCGCCGACCGGAGCTACGCCATCCACCAGGCCAACGTGGTGGACCTCTGTTGCGTGGAGCGGCTCACGGTGGGACGGTTTGCGGAAAGCCTGAACCCTACCTATTCTCCCGACGGCAGGCGCATCGCGTATGTCTCGACGCGCGCCGGCTCGCCGCAGATCTACGTGATGTCCGCCGACGGGACCGATCAGGAGCTGCTGGTTCCGTACCAGTATGGTGTGGACGGTCCGTCCTTCGGGCCGGACTGGTCGCCGGACGGCACGGCCATCGCTTTTCATCGCGAAGCCGGCGGAACGTTCCAGGTACTGGTGTTCGATCTCGCCACCGAACGGGTCCGCCAGGTGACTTCCGAAGGCCGGAACGAAGACCCGTCCTGGGCGCCCGATGGTCGTCACATCGTCTTCGTGTCCAACCGCACGGGGCGAGGCCAACTCCACATTATCGACCTGGAAACCAGCAGGGTGCGCGTGCTTCGAACGCCCGCTTCGGCGCAGTTGCCCGCATGGTCTCGCCGTCTTGGCGGACCTTGAGTGATGACCACGATTGGAGGAACGACGATGCGCAGTCCCCTAGTCATGCTGGCCGTCGCCGCCCTGTTGTTCTCCGGATGCAAGAAGTCGGAGCCCGAGGTCGTGCCGACCCCGACGACCCAGCCGCAGCCAACGCCGGCTCCGCCGCCACCACCGCCGCCCCCGCCGGCCGGCCCCGACCCGGCCGCCTGCGAGGCCGCGATCGCCAGCGGGATGAACGAGCTGAGCCGGATGGTGACCTTCGAGACGGATCAATACGATATCCGGCCGGCGGACCTGCCCATCCTCGACTCCAAGGCCGAGGTGCTCACCGCGTTCCCCCAGGTCCGGCTCCGCATCACCGGCCACGCCGACGAGCGCTATACCGACGAGTACAATCTGGTGCTCGGCACCCGGCGCGCGGAAGCGGCGCGTGACTACCTGATCCGCAAGGGCGTCAATGGCAGCCGGCTGGAGACCGCCAGCCTGGGTGAGACCGCGCCGCTCGACCCGGGCCACACCGAGGAAGCCTGGAACCGGAACCGGCGGGCCGAGTTCACCATCCTGGCGGGCCGCGAGACGCTGGCCTCCCGGATCCAAGGGTGCCAGTGAGGCCTCGGGTCGTCCTCCTGGTGCTCGCCGCCACCGGTGCGGGCGGCTGCGCCACCAAGGGCATGGTACGCCGGGTCGAAACCGAAATCGCGGTGCTCCGGACCCAGCAGGCGCGGGCCGATTCAGCCCGCGCCGCCGAGCTGACCCGCATCATCGCGCTGCAGGTCAGAATCCTCGATTCGCTGGAAGCCGGTCGCGAGACCCTGCGGCAGTTCCGGACCGAGGTCTCGCAGGAGCTGTTGAACGTGCAGCAGCAATTGGTCCAGGTGCAGGAGCTCACCGGTCAGAGCCAGCGCCGGCTGGCCGAACTCAGGCGGGATCTCGACAACCGGAGCGAGCAGCTGGCCGCGACGGACACGACTCATCGCCCGGCGCCGGGCGATACCGCCGCGGCCGCTCCGGTGCCCGCGGGCACGCCCTCGCCGGATCAGCTCTACCAGGGAGCCCTCGCTGAGTTGCGGCGGGGCAGCAGCAGCACGGCACGGAGTGCCTTCCACGAGTTCATCCGGTTGTATCCGACCCATGCCCAGATGCCGGACGCGCTCTACCAGCTGGCCGAGACCTTCGCCGACCTGCCCGACTCCGCCGCGGTCTACTACCAGCAGGTGGTCGACCGATACCCGCAGTCGAGCCGGGCCAGCACGTCCCTCTACAAGATGGGAGCCCTGGCGGAGCGGCGGCAGGATCGCGCCGGCGCGCGCCGCCTTTACCAGCAGGTGATCCAGCAATACCCGAGGTCCCAGGAAGCCAGCCTCGCCCGGCAGAAGCTGGCGTCGCTCCAGCCCTGACGTAGCCTTTCGATGGAGCGCTCCCCGGGCGAGATGCCCTTCCTCGATCATCTCGAGGAACTGAGGCTCCGGATTCTCCGGAGCCTCGGCGCGCTGGTCGTCACGTTCGGCATCGGCTTCTGGCTGGTGCAGCGCTTCCAGATGGTGCAGTTCCTCAAGGCGCCGATCGCGCCCTATCTCCCTGACGGCCGGCTCACCGTGCTCTCTCCCACCGACGCGGTGATAATCACCTTCAAGCTGGCCTTCATCTTCGCGCTGGTGCTGTCCTCGCCGGTGATCATCTGGCAGGTCTGGGCCTTTCTGGCGCCCGCGCTGTACGAGCGGGAACGCAAGGCGCTGGTCCCGGCGTTGTTCGCCGGATTGGCGCTGTTCCTGGCCGGAGCCGCGTTCTCCTGGGCCTTCGTGGTTCCCAAGGCGCTCGAGGTGCTGTTCGCCTTCCAGGCCGGCTCCTTCAACAACATGATCACCTACGACGCCTACTTCGGGTTCGCACTGCAGATCGTGCTGGCGATGGGGCTGTCCTCGGAGCTGCCGCTTCTGCTTATCATCCTGACCTCGCTGGGCCTCACCACGCCGGCGGGATTGGGCCGGTTCCGCCGGGTGGCGGTGGTGCTGTCATGCGTGGGCGGCGCCTTCCTCTCCCCCGGCACCGACATCATCTCGATGTTGATGATGACGATTCCGCTGATCCTGCTGTATGAGGTGGGGATCGCGGGATCGGTCGTGGTGCACCGGCGCCGGCTTCGGCGCGAGGCGGCGGCGACCGCCGTCCTGCTGGTGCTGCTGGGAGCGGGCGGAGGCCGGCTCGAGGCCCAGCAGCCGCCGTCGCGGCGGGACAGCGCGGCCACCGCCATCGACACCTCGCGGATCGCAAAGAAGATGGATACCGCGAGCGCCCGGCGGCTGGGACTCCCCTCGGCCCCGACCCGAGCCTTCCCCTCCCCCGATTCGGTGATGCAGGCCCTGATGTCGCTGGACGGCTACATGGCCACCCGCTACCTGTCCGATTCCGCCAGCCTCTCCAACCGGGACCGTTCGGTCCGGCTAGGGGGGAGGGCGATGACCGAGCGGGACCAGCGGGTGCTGGAGGCGGAGCGGATCAGCTACAAGGATGAGGGTTGCGACCTGACCGCCGAAGGCGATCCCAAGATGTTCGACCGATCCCAGGTCCTGGTGGGCGACCGGCTGCGCTACGACACCTGCATCGAGCGGGGCGTGGTGGATGGGGTGCTGACCACCTTCGCGGAACAGGGCGCCGACTGGATTCTTCGGGCCAACCCCGGCGTGGTCGACTCGAGCTCGAGCCGCATGTTCGCCGGCAACGGCGAGATCACCAGCTGTGATCTGCCGGTGCCGCACTACTCCTTTTCCACCAAGCAGGTCAAGTGGGTCTCGCGCTCCATGCTGGTGGCGCGGCCCGCGGTGCTCTATGTGCGGGACGTCCCGGTGGCGTGGATTCCGTTCATCTTCCAGGACACCAAACCGGGCCGCCGTTCCGGCATCCTGGTGCCGCAGTTCGGGTTTAACGACATCGTCCGTCCCGATCCCGGCTACGAACGCCAGCTCACCAACGCCGGGTATTACTGGGCCGCCAGCGACTACTTCGACGTCGCCGGCCGGTTCGACTGGTACTCCCGCCGCTACATCCGCTGGACCGTGTCGGGCCAGTACAACGTGCTCAATCGCTTCTTTCGGGGCGCGGTGGATTATGCCCGCCAGACGGAGAACACCGGGACGGTGGCCCAATCGATCCGCTGGAGCCACCAGCAGACCTTCGGCATCACCACCACGCTGGCGGTGAGCCTCGACCTGGCGACCAATTCGCGGGTGATCGCCGACAACGCGATCGACCCGCTGCTCAACACCCAGACCCTGTCGAGCTCGGTCAACTTCACCAAGCGGTTCACCTGGGGGTCCCTGACCGCGGGTGGGACCCGGCGCCAGACCCTGAGCGACGAGCAGCTGACCCAGGATTTCCCGACCCTGGCGCTGAGTCCCAAGCCGATCGATCTGAGCGGGTCCATCACCTGGTCGCCGACCTTCACTTTCCGAAACCAGACCGCGACCCAGGCCAAGCAGTTCCTGACCTTCCCGCTGCCGGGCGGGGGAGTCGACTCGGTGGAGCAGACCCCGTCCAGCCGGACCACAACCGTGAACTTCGGCACTCCACTTCGGCTGGGGGCCTTCAACCTCGCCAACAGCATCGACCTGACCGACCAGCTGGACCGAAAGCTGTCCGGCCTGTCGCTCAAAGTGCCTAACGACGATACCCCAGACCCGACCGACTCGGTCAGCGTGGACCAGACCCTGGCCGGCTCGTTCGAGAGCCGGTTGCAGTGGCAGTTCAGCTTCAACCTGCCGCTGCTGTTTCGCGGCAGCTGGAAGCTGACCCCCTCGGTCGGCGTCGCCAACAAGACCTCGGGCCCCTTCGCGATCCGCAACGAGACCACCGCGGGCGACTGGGTGGTGCAGGGCAAGCGGCTCTCCTTCGGCCTCTCCGCGGCGCCGACCCTGTTCGGCCTGTTCGGCGGTTTCGGTCCGGTCTCGGCCATCCGCCACACCTTCGCGCCCCTGATCAGCTGGAACTATGCCCCCCGGGCCGATATCTCCGAGGAGTTTGCCAGGGCGGTCGCCACCAGTCCCACCCAGGAGCTGCGGCTGA
>DASWKS010000432.1:0-4410 GCA_036396495.1 Gemmatimonadales bacterium | reverse complement strand
CGACGTTCCGACTCTTCCGACCCTTCCGACTCTTCCGACCGATGATCAGACCCGAGACCCGCCGCCGTGCCCGGGCCTTCCAGCTGTTGTATGCCTGGGAGACGCAGGGCCGGCCGCCCCTGGACGATCTGGTGCGCGGATTCGCACGGATGGTGCGACCCGGGCCGGTCCTGCTGGAAGAATCGGTGGCCCTGGCGCACGGGGTCACGGAGCGGATCGACCAGCTGGATCAGACCATCGCCCTGGCGGCGGAGCACTGGCGCTTCGAACGGATCGGCCTGACGGAACGTCTGGTGCTCCGGATCGCGGCCTTCGAGCTGCTGCAGGGCGCCACTCCTCCCCGGGTGGCCATCGACCAGGCGCTCTGGCTGGCCCACCGCTTCGCCGGGGCGAGTGCGGTGCCCTTCGTGAACGGCATCCTGGATCGGGTGGCGCGCGAGATGGGCCGGCTGTGAACATCCTGCTCGTCAACTGGCAAGATCCGGAAAACCCGCAGGCCGGCGGGGCGGAGATTCACCTCTTCGAGCTCTTCGGGCGGCTGGCGGCGCGGGGTCATCGGATCCGGATGGTCTGTTCCGGCTGGCTGGGGGCGGCCCGGCACGCCCGGGTTCAAGACGTCGAGATCACCCGGATCGGCGACCGCAACAGCTTTGTGCTCCACGGCCGCGGCGCAATCCGGCGCGCGCTGGAGGCGGAGGCGCCCGATGTGGTGGTCGAGGACGTCAACAAGCTGCCGCTTTACACCGCGGGACTCACCGACCGGCCGTCCTACGTGATCGTCCCGCATCTCTTCGGGACCACGGCGTTCGAGGAAGTTCCCTGGTGGCAGGCCGCCATCGTGTGGCTGGCCGAACGTCCCATACCCCGGGCCTACCGGCGGTCGGCCTTTCACGCCATCAGCGAAAGCACCCGCGATGATCTGGTGGCCCGGGGGGTGCGGACCTCCCAGGTGCGGGTGATTCGGCCCGGTGTCGATCTGACCACCTACCGGCCCCGACCCGGCCTTGACCGTACCCCACGGCCATCCTTCTTATACGTGGGTCGGCTCCAGCGATACAAGGGTGTGGGCATCGCCATCGCCGCGCTCGCCATCGCCCGGCGGGCCCGGCAGGATCTGGTGCTCGACATCGCCGGCACCGGGAAGGACCGGCCTCGACTCGAGGCGCTGGCGCGCTCGCTCGGAGTGGCGGAGACGGTGCACTTTCACGGTTTCGTCACGCACGAGGACAAGCTGCGCCTGCTCCGGACCACCTGGGCCCACCTGTTTCCCTCGGTGAAGGAAGGCTGGGGCATGACCATCATCGAAGCCGCGGCCTGCGCCACCCCGGCGATCGCCTCCAACAGCCCCGGGCTGCGGGACTCGGTGCGGGACGGCCAAACCGGGTTTCTGGTCCCCCACGGCGACCCCGACCTGCTGGCCCGGCGCATGCTGGAGCTGGCCGACGATCCCGCCCTGGTGAACCGGTTAGGCAAGCAGGCCCGGGTGTTTGCCGAGGGGCTGACCTGGGACGCCGCCGCCGCCGCCACCGAGGCGCACCTGGCCCAGGTCATCGCCGAAGGACCTGACACGGAGGGCCCGGCGTGACCCTGCGTCCCCGCGATCTGCTGCAGCTCCGGGGCAATCCCCTCCGGCTCCAATCCCTGACCGGAGAAGTGGGGCTCGACCGGCCGCTGCCCGACTCGGAGGTAGCGAGTCCCGGCCTGGTCCTGGCCGGGTACACCGCGCGGTTCCTTCCCGACCGGATGCACGTGCTGGGCGAGACCGAGATCACCTATCTCAACTCGCTCGACCCGGAGCCCCGGCAGCAGCGGCTGGAGGATTTCTTCGGCTTTCCCCTCCCGATCGTCTTCGTTACCAAAGGCCTGGAGGTTCCGCCCGAGCTGTTACAGCTGGCCCAGGCGCGGGGCGTGCCGCTGCTGCGCTCGGAGCTCAAGACGGCGGAGTTCTACAAGAACATCAAGCCGGTGGTCGAGGAGGCCAATGCCCCCCGCACCACCATGCACGGCTCCCTGGCCGACGTCTACGGCGTGGGGCTCATGTTCATGGGCCGCTCCGGCATCGGCAAGAGCGAATGTGTGCTGGATCTGGTGGAGCGGGGCCACCGCCTGGTGGCCGACGATGTCGTCCAGGTGGTCCGGCGGGGCAACATGCTGATGGGGCAGGGTCACGAGCTGGCGGCTCATCACATGGAGATCCGCGGGGTGGGGCTGATCGACATCCCGGCCATCTTCGGGATCCGGTCGGTGCGGCAGCAGAAGCGGGTGGAGGTGGTGGTGCAGCTGGAAGACTGGCACAGCACCAAGGACGTCGATCGCACCGGCCTGGCCCAGCAGGAAGCCCAGATTCTGGGTGTCTCGCTGCCCAAAGTGAGCGTCCCGCTGAACCCGGGCAAGAACATCACGGTCATCTCGGAGGTGGTGGCGATGAACCATCTGCTGCGGATGACCGGCATCGACACCGCGGCGGCCTTCAACGAACGGCTGATCCGCCGGATGCGGGAGCAGAAGGGCCTGCGCGAGTACCTGCAGGAAGACTTCGAATGACGCCCCCCCTGCTCAACGGCGTCGTGGTGGGGCATGGATCGGTGGCGGCAGCCCTGGTGGCCGCGGCGGAGCAGATCAGCGGCGTCCGGGACGCGCTCATCGCCGTCACCAACCTCGATTGCGACCGGGCCAATCTCGAGGCCCGGGTCCAGAGCGCGGTGGGCGAAGGGCCCGCCATCGTCTTTGTGGATCTGCCTACCGGTTCCTGTTTCTTCGCGGCCATGCGGGGATTGGGACGACTGCCCTATGCCCGGGTGGTCACCGGGGTCAACCTGACCATGCTGGTGGACTTCGTGTTTCATCGGACGGCCTCGCTGGACCTGGCTGCCGCGCGAGCCCGGGACGTTGGCACCCGAGCCATCGCCGGCACCTGATGCCCATCGCGCTGGCCCGCATCGACGACCGTCTCATCCACGGCCAGGTGGTGATCGGATGGGGCGTGCCGCTCGGCGTGCAGCTCATCGTGGTGGTGGACGACGGCGTGGCGTCCAACGACTGGGAGCAGGAGATCTACCGCATGGCGGTCCCCCGCTCGGTGGCGGTGGAGTTCGCCGGCAGTGATACCGCCGCGTCCCGGTTGCGGCAATGGCAGGCCGATCCCCGCCCGGTGTTCCTGCTCGCCGGTGATGTCGATACCATGGCCGCCCTGGTAACGGCCGGCGCCGGGGTGCTTCCGCGGGTGAATCTGGGCGGCATCCACGCCGCGGTGGGCCGACGGGAGCGACTCCGCTACGTCTATCTCTCCGATGCCGAGGCGAACACCCTGCGGCGGCTTGAGGCCGGCGGCACGGTGATCACGGCCCAGGATCTTCCCGGAGCCACCGCGATCCCCTTGGGGGAGCTGCTGTCATGAGCGAGGTCGCGGCGCTGCTGGGATTGCTGGTGTGGGGCACGATCGCCGGGGTCGATCTGGTGAGCTTCCCCCAGGCTATGCTGGGACGTCCCCTGGTCGCCGCCACCGTGACCGGCCTGCTGCTGGGCGACGTGGAGCTGGGGTTGCGGGTCGGCATTCTGCTCGAGTGCTTCGCGCTCGATGTGCTTCCGGTGGGCGCTTCCCGCTACCCCGATTACGGACCGGCCGCGGTGAGCGCGGTCTTCGCGGCCCAACTGCTGCCGGCGCAGGAGATGATCGGCGGCGCCGTGCTGCTGGGACTCATCGTGGCGGTGATCGGGGGCAAGGGTATGGAGCTGCAACGCCGGTTCAACGGCCGGATGGCGAACCGTGCCGCCACAGCCGTCGGCGGCGGCGATCCCGCGATGCTGGCGCGATTGCAGAGCCTCGGCATGTTGGCCGACTGTGCCCGCAGCATCCTCGTCACCACGATCGGTCTGCTGCTGGCGACGCTGCTCGTCCCGGTGGTCGCCGCCATCGAGGCGGAAGAGACCCTCGCCCTGGTGGCCGTGGCCGGTGCCCTGATGGCGGCGCTCTCGGGAGCACTGCGTCGGGCCGCCACCGGCGTCCCCCGTCTCCTGCTCACCGCCGGTCTGGCGGTCGGCGGCGTGTTGGCGTGGCTCACCTGACCGGCCGGGCGCGCGCGCTGTTCCGTCTGCTGGGCCTGCAGGCCACCTGGCACTACGAGCGGATGCAGGGCATCGGGATGGGCCACGCGACCGAGCCGTTGTTGCGCGCGCAATTCGCCGCCGAGCCGGAACGGTTTCGGGAAGCGCTGGCGCGGGCGGCCGGTTTCTTCAACGCCAATCCCTACCTGGCGCCCGCTGCGGTCGGGGCCGAGGTCCGGGCCGAGAAGGATGGGGCAACGCCGGCCCAGGTCGAACGGTTGCGGCGCGCGCTCAGCGGACCGCTCGGCGCGTTGGGCGATCGGCTCTTCTGGTCGGGACTGGTTCCCGCCCTGGTCTCGGCCGCTA
>DASWKS010000431.1:0-3570 GCA_036396495.1 Gemmatimonadales bacterium | reverse complement strand
GGAGGACGGCGACGACGTGCCGACGGCCACGGCCAACGTCGAGGTGCAGGACGATCAGTTCGTAAGAGCAGCGGTCCGGGTCCTGGAGGGGGGCACGGTTCACTGGACGTGGCGGGGCGGCAACCAGCACAACGTCACCTTCACCGGCGGGCCGGCTTCCGCGACCCAGACCAACGGGACCTACCAGCGGACCTTCGAGACCGCCGGCACCTTCTCCTATATCTGTACCATCCACGGTCAGGTGATGTCGGGCACGGTAACCGTGGTGGCCGATGCCCCGGTTGCGCCGTGAAGGCGCGGGCTAGGCTCGCGGATCGGTCAACGCTCCCATGAACGCGGTCAGCTGATCCACCACCTCGCTGGGCAACACCACACCGTCCAGAATCACGTCTCGGGTGGCAAGAATGGCATCCGCGTTGTCAAGCAGCGTTGCCTGCAGCAGCAGCTCCAGTGAGAGGGGATCGAAGCTGCGGAGCTTGAGGTGCGACTCGCTGTAGTGCTCGACGAATTCCCTCAGCTTGAAGAAAGCCCCGTCGTGGCCATACGGTCCGGTGAACTCCACGTTCCGGAGCGGGGTGGTCCGGAACCGGTATTGATCGGCTGGGTCGCCGGTCACCCGCATTCGGCCGAAGTCATCGTGGGTCGAGGGTCCGTCACCCTGCCCCGGTCCGAACTGCGCCACAGCCACGTTGTGGAAGAGGTTATCACTCAAGGCGGGACCGTTATGGCAGAGTGAGCAGCGGATCGAGAGGAAAGTCTGGGCCCCCAGGAGCTGCGCCTGGCTCACTCGGCCGTCAACTGCGAACCAGCCGGGGTGTGGAACACCCCTTCCCCGTCCGTCGAGACCCGCCCATCCCAGAACAGCGACTCGAGCGCGTGGAGGTTGAAGAGCGACGGCGCATTTCGCGGAATAAAGACGATCACACGCGAGCGCGGTGCGCCGTGACCTCGAGGCCGAGCCTGACCCTGATATCGCGCGCCTCGAAGCGGACTTGCGGGCCATGCCGGAATCTGAGCCGGCACCTGACGGCCGCGGCGTGAATTCCCGGACCTCGGCCCAGACCGTCGCCCCCGGTGAGGAACCGGAGACGCGGGAAACCGACCCCGTTAGGCGCTGGGCGGGGGGGGCCGGCCGCGGGGTGGCCAAGGCAGGCTTGGCCCTGGCAATCGTGGCCATCATCGGGGCAGTCTGGATCCAGCGCGGCAGGTCGCGAACCCCGGCGGGCCCCCCAGGCCTCAACCAGATCGTCGGTGGCCTGGCGGTTCTACGAGGAAGGCCTGCGCGCCTTCTTCGCCCCCGACTGGCAGGTGGCCAAACGCATGATGGGGGCGGCACTCAAGGAAGATTCGACCTTTGCTCTGGCCGCGTATTACGACGCGGTCATGACCGAGGACGCGGCCTATGAGGCCCGGCAGCGGGCGCTCCGGCTGGCTCGAGGGGCACCCGAGCGGGACCGCCTGATGATCCTGGCCGACCTGCTCCAGAAGGACCAGGAACCGGCCGCACTCGCGGCCGCGGAAGACTGGACTGCGAAGTACCCGGACGATGCCCAGGCCTTCGCCACCCTGGGATCCACCCGCGCATTCGCGGGCGACTGGGCCGGGGCAGTCGCCGCCTTCGAGCGAGCCATCCTGCTCGACCTGGAAGCCGAGCGGACCGTCCCGGAAGGCTGCCGGGTCTGCGACGGCTACGGCCGGCTGGCGGATCTCTACTTCTGGTGGGACTCTCTCCCCGCGGTCGAACGCACCGCCCGCCGCCACCTCGACGCGCATCCCGACCAGCCGCTTCCCTGGGCGACGCTGGCCCTCGCCGCAGCCCGAGCGGGCGACAGCGCGTCCGCGCTACAACACCTCCGTCACTACGTCGCGGCAACCGCAACCCGGCCTGACAAGGGCCATGAGCTCCGCATCCGGCTCACCCTGGAGGACTATGAGGTCGTGGAGCGGGAGGCGCTGCCGTTGCTGGCCTCTTCCCGGGAGGACGATGCCAGCATGGGGCGCTGGCTGCTGCTGATCGCGCTTCGCAACCAGGGCCGGCTAACCGAGGCTGCCCACCTGTTGCGCACCGGTCAGCTCCGGGGAGAGACCCCGTCCCTGGTGCCGGTCGGGGTAGACTACATCAACCAGGCGCTGGTCGCGCTCGAGAGCGGCGACCCCAGCCGGGCGGCATCGTACTTCGACACCCGCCGCCGGGGGGAGCCCCGAGCCCAGGCGCCGGGCCTGCACGCCCGGTGGCGGGCCTGGAACTCCACCCTCACGGCGACCGCACTCGCGGCCGTGGGGGATACGCTCGCCGTGCGACAGCTGGCGGATACCGTCCAGTACTGGGGCGAGCGGAGCCTCTTCGGCCGGGACCGGAAAGCCCATCACTTCCTGCGCGGGTTGGTGCTGGCCGCAGCCGGCCACCATGACGAGGCCGTGCGCGAGTACCGGGCGGCGGTCCACTCCTACACGTTAGGCTACACCCGAGTCAATTATGAGCTGGCCCGGTCGCTGTTGTTCCTGGACCGGCCGAGCGAGGCCGTCGCGGTGTTGCTCCCTGCGCTCCGGGGGGAAATCGACGCGGCCAATATCTATGTGACTCGTACCGAGCTGCATGAGCTGCTGGCCCGGGCCTATCGTCGCGCTGGTCTGCCCGACAGCGCGGCGGCGCACGATCGGGCCGTGGTGCGGGCCTGGGCTCGAGCCGATCGCCGGTTCATTTCGCGCCGCCAGGCGGCCCGGCAACGGCTCACCTGCTGTATGGGGTAGATCGTCGTGCGGCTGGCCGAACCGGTCACGATCACCCTGCGCTCGCCCGCGATTCCTTGGCCGCGATAAGCGCTTCGGGGCCGCAGGGACCAAAGACTGTGATTCCCGAGGCGTCTCAGTCTCCCCAGACACCTCGGAAGAAGGTGGGAAGGTCCAGCTCCAGAGCGCTCGCTGCTGCTTCGGGCTGCCAGATCAACCTCTCGTCGAGAATCTCGGGCCGCTCGTCGGCCGGCCGCCAGCGCTCGATCGCTCGGGCGTCGAGGTCGACGATCCAGTATTCCGGAATCCCGGCCCGCTGAAAGCGCCGGCGCTTGACCGTGCGATCGGCGCGCGCGGTCGAGGGGGAGAGCACCTCCACGATCAGGATGGGGCTCGGGAAGTTGGACCAGTCGCGGCCCGGCGGCAGAAAAGGCACGACGAACAGATCCGGCTGGGAGAGCTGCTCGCCGCCCAGGTCGAGGTCGGCGGGTGACATGAGCGGCTCGCCCAACCGGTGCCGCCGGATGTACGGCACGAGGGCCTCGGATAGCCGCATCAGCGCCACCTGGTGCATGCCCGACGGCGCCGGAGTCACCAGCAGCTCGCCGTCGAACAGCTCGTACCGATTTCCGTCGTCGGGAAGGGCGAGCACTTCCTCGCGGGTCCAGCGCCTGACCAGATCCGGCATGCCCATACGCTACGCTCGGCGGTAAGAGAGAGGCAAGTGGCCATGCCTCCATCTGTATGAACATCAACCGCTCCTCATGGAACCGGATTTACGCGAAACGGTACGAACGAGCGATAGGATGGAGACCGCACGGCCTGAGGTCCACCCTCCAG
>DASWKS010000430.1:0-4136 GCA_036396495.1 Gemmatimonadales bacterium | reverse complement strand
ACCGTGTGATGCCTGGGGCGCGCTCGATCATCCGTTCGGCGATGGTGAGCGTGTTGAGCCCTTCCCGTCCGGCGCCCCGCAGGATCCGCAGCACGTTGTACTGTTGGGGCGTGATTCCGTGGGGGGTGATCACGCCACCGATCCGGTCGGCGGCCATATCGGTCGTGCGGAGCAAGCTTATCACGGCCTCCTGCGCTGGGTTTCGAAAGGGAGCCCGTTGCCCGATCTCCCGGCCGACCTTGGACGAAGTGGTCATGATGTAAGTTACATGTCATTAGTTGATCTGTCAAGTATTCTGTAAATGCGGGTCCCCGGTGTAGTCAAAGCCATTCTAGGTGCGGCGAATCAATATTGGGTTGGAATCCGATTGACCGAGGGGGCGCGCTGGGGTATCCTACGGCGCGTTTTCCCGAGTAGCTCAGTTGGTAGAGCAGCTGACTGTTAATCAGCGGGTCGCAGGTTCGAGTCCTGCCTCGGGAGTTCAGTAAAGCCAACCGGGACAACGGGTTTGATGGCTTCGACGCCGGCTCACCCGATCCAGTCCGCCTTCTCCCGCCGGAGCAAGAAGATCGTCACGAACAGCACGATCGAGCCGCCGGCCACCAGGGCCAGAGTGCCGGTGGAGAGCCGGAGCGCCGGTCCCAGCCATGCGAAGAACCAGAGCCGGGGGAACCGGCCCAGGAAAGTGGCCACCAGGTAGCGGGAGACCGGGTAGCCCGCCAGCGGAGCCATGATCCGCACGGTCCAGTAGGGCACCGGCGACCAGCTGCACATCCACACCGTAAAGAACGGCGCCCGCTCGAACAGCCGGGTCAGCCGGCGAATCAGCGCACCGTCCCGGGCCGGGGCGAGGGCGCGGGTCTTGAGCAGCCGCTGATAGACGAAATAGTTGAGGCCCTCGATGTAGAGGGTGCCCGCGATGCCGAAGAGCCCGATCAGCAGCGGAGGATAGATGGTGCCGAACAGCATCAGGATCGGCTCGTAGGTGGCCGGCAGAAAGATGCCGATCGGTCCGTTCACCCACACGGTAACGATGGTGAACCCGACCAGCCCGCCGGCCTCGTCGGAGCCCATCAGGGTGACGGCGATTCCCAGGATGGCGAGCACCCCGCTGGCCCGGATGACGCCGTCCCAGGCTGGGTTTCCGCGGCGGCGGGTGAGTTGGGTCCAGGCGCTCACGGCGGGGAAAAGGGGGCGGTGCCGTCGATGCCTTCCGGGATCGGGTGCCCGAGGTGCTGCAGCATGAGGGGAAACAGATCCACCGTGCGGATCGGTTCCGGCAGGGGGCGGTTGGCAGCCACCAAACAGCGCATGTGCTCTCCGTGCAGCGAACCGTGCCCCGACCGGTGTTCCGGGATCTCCCAGTCGGCCCGGAGGTCGGTGCCCGGGGCCGCGATAACCACGAGGTCGCCGGTGCGCTCCGACCGGAACAGCTGGAGCAGCTGCATCGGGGCGTCGGGGAAAGGGCCCCGATGGGTCAGAGCCAGCCACTCGCGCTGGTGCCGGGTCCCGGGTCCGCCGAGGTCCAGGGGGTCTCCCCAGCCACCGTCTCCTCCCCCACCGTCGGGGCACCAGTCGATCAGGCCGGCGCCGGCCCGGGAGAGGCGGCCGCGCCCCTCGCACCCTACCACGACCACATCGGCACCCTCGGTCCCAGCCACCAGGGCCACACCGGGAAGTTCCGCCAGCCGGCTCGCGATCCTGGGCGGAACACCGTCGAGTCCGGCCTCGAGGGCGGATACCGGGTAGCGTTCCCGCCGTGGTGCGCCGGGATGAAAATAGACCTGAGCCGAGGCATTGCCCGAGACCATGACGGCGGCACCCGGGCGCCGGCGCCAGAGGTGGAAGGGATGGCGGAGCGTCGGGATACCCAGGTGCTCGAGCGCGAGGGCGATATCGGTGTGGCGCGCGACGGTCGAGAGTCCATGGTCGCTTGCCACCAGGATGAGATGATCCGGATCGGGGCCCCCATTCCCCCCCGCAGCTGCCACGAACTCCCCGAACATCCGGTCGAATTCCCGGTAGGTCGCGAGCACCCGTGGGTGTTCCGGGTGGTAACAGTGGGTGATGCCGTCCACCCCGGGGAAGACCACGAAGCTGAACCGGTGGCGCCGGGGAGCGGACTCGACCAGCGCGGCGCCCACGGCGCGCTCCAGCATTCCATAGCCCCGGGTATAGTGGGCCAGCCCGCCCCACAGCGCCCTGGCTCGGCGGACCCCCTCCCGGCCGGCGCCGAGTCCGCGGGTGAACGGAGTACAGAGCGCCACGCTGTCAGGCTCGAGGTCGAACATCGAAACGACACCGGCGGGCAGATCGCGGTCGAAGCGATCGCGCTGATAGCCGCAGTAGCTCCTCACGTACTCGCGGTCCCGCCACCAGCGGCCCCGGTAGCGGCGCCGATCCAGCCACCGGATCCCCGGAATGTCGCAGGTGCCGGGGTAACAGCCGGTCAGGAACGGCAGGTAGGCCACCCCCGTTGTCGAGGGGAAGACCGTGGTCGCGGAGGCCGTCCCTCCGCCCGGGGCGTCCAGCAGGTGGCGCGATAGGTTCGGCAGGTCGCCCCGGTCGGCCAGTTGGCGGAACACGTCGGGGCGGGCCCCGTCGAGGATGATGAGCGTGACTCTGCTGGTCATTGTCATTGGGTTCCCGAAGCTACCCGGCGCACCGGCAGGGGCCAATCCGGCTATCGTTGATTGCGCCCTCGCGCATGCGCGATCGCAGCCACGATTGACACCGAATGAGTGACTGTTCTACATTTCGCCAAACGACGAAATGGCCAGCTCCCAGCTTCCCGACCTCGTCCTGGTCTACAAGGCCTTGGCCCACCCGGCCCGGATCCGCATCCTCGCCATGCTCCGGACCGGGGAACTGTGTGCCTGCCAGATCACCGCCGTGCTGGCGCTCGCCCCGTCCACCGTGTCCGCCCACCTGGCCGAACTGCGGCGTGCCGGACTGATCGCGGAGCGCAAGGAAGGGCGCTGGGTGCATTACCGCACCGCGGAGCGGGAAGACGCCGCGGAGATCGGCGAGTGGTTGTGGCAGCGCATCAAGCGGGACCCACAGGTTCGGGGCGACACCCGGACCGTGAAACAGCTCCGCGCCGTGCCGGTCGAGGAGCTCTGCCGCGCGGACCTCGACCTTGCGCGGGTCGCAGTCAGACGGGGCTGAAATGGCGCCCCCGGCCGGTGAGACAACGCCATGAGTGCTGACATCAAGCGAATGAACGTCTTCGAGCGCTACCTGAGCTTGTGGGTGGCGCTGTGCATGGTCCTGGGGGTCCTGATCGGCAAGTCGCTCCCCGGTCTTGTGGAGGCGGTGCGGGCGCTTGAGTTCGGCGAAGGCAGCCACATCAACGCGCCCATCGCGGTCCTGATCTGGCTCATGATCTACCCGATGATGCTCAGGATCGACTTCGCGTCGATCAGGAGCGTGGGGAAGCGACCCGCCGGGCTCTTCGTCACCCTGTTCGTGAACTGGCTGGTGAAGCCGTTCTCGATGGCGTTTTTCGGCTGGCTGTTCTTCCACCACCTCTTCCTTCCGCTGATCGGCGAGGAACTCGCAAGCCAATACATCGCCGGCGTGATCATCCTCGCGGCGGCGCCGTGCACCGCGATGGTGTTCGTATGGTCCTACCTTGCGGACGGCGATCCGGCCTACACGCTGGTACAGGTGTCGGTGAACGACCTCATCATGCTCGTCGCCTTCGCGCCGGTCGTGAAGCTCCTCGTCTCGGGTGCGTCCGGGCTCCACGTGCCGTTCGAGGTGCTGCTCTACTCCGTGATCATCTTCGTGGTAATCCCGCTCGCTGCCGGCTCGATCAGCCGGAGCATGCTGATCGCTCGCAAGGGGCTCGAGTGGTTCGAGACGCGCTACGTGGCGCTCTTCGCACCCTTCACGGTGCTGGCCCTGCTCACCACGCTGGTGCTCATCTTCGCCTTCCAGGCCGACAACATCACGACGCGGTGGTTCCACGTGGTGTTGATCGCGATTCCGATTCTCATTCAGGTCTACTTCAACTCGTCGCTCACCTACGGGTTGATGCGGCTGTTCCGGGTGCCGTACTCGGTGGCGGCCCCCGGCGCATTGATCGGGGCATCCAATTTCTTCGAGCTGGCGGTGGCCACGGCGATTGCCTT
>DASWKS010000429.1:0-11388 GCA_036396495.1 Gemmatimonadales bacterium | reverse complement strand
GTCGTCCGGCCGAGCGATGGCGCCGATCTTGGTGGCGACGTGATCCCGGAGGTCGTCCCGCAGCTCGGGCGACGGAGCCGTGCCTTCCTTCAGGGTCACAAAGGCCGACACCGCCTGACCCTTGAGCTCGTGGTGCTTTCCCACCACCGCGGCCTCGGCCACGGCAGGGTGATCGACCAGCGCGCTCTCGATCTCCATCGAGCCGATCCGGTGGCCCGCCACGTTCATCACGTCGTCCACCCGGCCCAGGACCCACCAGTAACCATCCTGGTCCCGTTTGGCGCCGTCGCCCGCGAAGTAGCGCCCGGGGAACCGGCTCCAGTACGTCTCGCGGTAGCGTTCGTCGTCCCCGAAGATGGTCCGGAGCATCCCCGGCCAGGGCTCGGTCAGGGTGAGGAATCCGCCGCCGGTTTCGATCGGCTGTCCCTTGGTGTCGACCAGCTCGGCCGAGATGCCGGGGAAGGGGATGGTGGCGGAACCGGGTTTGGTGGTGACCACGCCGGGGAGGGGCGTGATCATGATGCCGCCGGTCTCGGTCTGCCACCAGGTGTCGACGATGGGACAGCGCCCGGCGCCGATATGCTCGTGATACCACATCCACGCTTCGGGATTGATCGGCTCCCCGACGGTGCCTAGCAGGCGAAGGGTGGAGAGATCGTGCCGGTCGGGGTACCCCGGGCCCCATTTCATGCAGGCCCGGATGACCGTCGGGGCGGTGTAGAACACGGTGACGCCGAAGCGGGCCACGATCTTCCAGAACCGGTCCCGATCGGGCCAATCGGGCGCGCCTTCATACATCAGCACCGTGGCGCCGTTCGCCAGCGGCCCGTAGACCACGTACGAGTGTCCCGTCACCCAGCCGATGTCGGCGGTACACCAGAAGACGTCGTTCTCCTTGAGGTCGAAGACATGTTTGGTGGTGCTGGTCACCTGGGTGAGGTATCCACCGGTGGTATGCACGATCCCTTTGGGCTTGCCGGTGGTGCCCGAGGTGTAGAGGATGAAGAGCATGTCCTCGGCGTCCATCATCTCGGGCGTGGCCTGGGGGGTCTCGCCGTCGAGCAGCCGGTGCCACCAGTGGTCCCGGCCTTCCCGCATGTTGGTGAAGCTTTCATCCCCCTCGGCTCCTCCCAACCGCCGCACCACCACCACGTGCTTGACCGAAGGACACCCTTCGACCGCCTGGTCGGCGAATCGCTTGAGCGGCAGGACCTGGCCCCGGCGATAGCCCCCATCGGCCGTGATGACCGCCACCGCCTGGGCATCGATGATCCGGTCGCGCAGCGACTCAGCGGAAAAGCCGCCGAAGACGACCGAGTGCACCGCGCCGATGCGGGCGCAGGCCAGCATCGCGATCGCGGCTTCGGGGATCATGGGAAGGTAGATCGCCACCCGGTCGCCTTTGCCGACCCCCAGGCGGCGGAGCGCGTTGGCCGCGCGTCCGACTTCCCGGGCCAGCTCCCAGTAGGTGAGGGTACGGCGGTCGCCCGGCTCGCCTTCCCACACGATGGCGGCCTTGTTTCGGCGGGCGCCGGCCAGATGCCGGTCCAGACAATTGACCGACACGTTAAGCTTTCCGCCGACGAACCATTTGGCGTGGGGTGGGGTCCATTCCAGGACCTGGGTCCAGGGATGATACCAGTCGAGCTCGCGCGCCTGCTCCGCCCAGAAGGCCAGCCGGTCCCGGCTGGCGCTCTGGTAGAGCGTGTCCGTGGCGTTGGCCTGCGCGGCAAAACTCGGTGGCGGCGGAAAGCGCCGCTCTTCGGTAAGCAGGGTAGCGAGCTGATCGGTCATGGACCTGATTCTATCCTCGCAGTTGGCCGTTGGGTATCGCGGAGCGCACCGTGGCATCTGGGCAACGGGTGTGGCGTCCAACGCTAAGCCGTTGCGTCGCTTGGGCGATCCGGCTGGCACCGGTTTCGCCTTTCCTCAGGTGCGATGACTATGGCCAATTCCACCGAGCGGGTGCTGACCGCACCGGAGACCCTGGGACTCGAGACACGCGCCCCCTTCCGACAGGAAGCCGTCGCCATGCTGGAGGAATTGCCCGAGGGGCTCGGTCGTCTCGTGGTCGACCTCGACAAGACCAGTCGGGTGGACTCCGCCGGGCTCGGTGCTCTCATGCTGGTGCAGCGTCGCGCCGCAGAACGCCGCCAGATCGTCGCACTCCGCAACATCAGCGATGAGATCCGTTTTCTCCTCGCGCTGACCAAGCTGATCGATCTCTTCGAAATGGAATAGCCGGGCGGGCGGGCCGTCGCGATCCAGCCAGCAGCGGCGCGCGACTAGTATTAGAGCGTGCCTGAGAGCGCACCCCTCCTAGAAGCTACCGGTATCCAGCGAACCTTCGGCGCGGCGCGGGTCCTTCGCGGGGTGGCTCTGAGCGCCGGCACCGGGTCGTTGCAGGTCATTCTCGGGCCTAACGGGGCCGGCAAGACCACCTTGTTGCGAATCCTGGCCGGCTTGACCCGGCCCACCAGCGGCCAGGTTCTGGTGCTGGGTCATTCGCTCCGCAACACGCCTCGACTACGACGCGAGATCGGCCTGCTGTCGCACCAGAGCCTGCTCTACGACGACCTTACCCCCCGAGAGAACCTCACCTTCATCGCCCGGCTCTATGGCCTGAAGGCGCCGGATCAGAGCGCCATGGCGGCGCTCGACGCAGTGGGACTGGCCCAGCGGAGCGCGGATCCGGTGCGGCGCCTCTCGCGCGGCATGGTGCAGCGGGTCGCGATCGCCCGGGCCCTGCTGCACCGTCCCCGGATCCTGCTGCTGGACGAGCCCTTCACCGGGCTGGATCCCCGCGCTGCGGACCGGCTGGTACGCCTGCTGGAAGAGCAGCTTGCCGCCGGGACTGCTGTCGTGGTGGTGGCCCACTCGCTCTACGATATCTGGCCGGTCGCGACCCGGATCTCGGTGCTGGTCCGGGGCCAGTGGGTGATCGACGAGCCCCGACCCACGGACCGGGACCGGTTCATGGTGCGGGTGCAGGAGGCGTTCAGTGATTGAGGTCCTCCGGCACGCCCTGGCGCTGGCGGCCAAGGACCTGAGAGTGGAGCTCCGCAGCCGGACCGCCCTGGTCTCCGCCATCGCGTTCGCGGCCTTGGTGCTGGTGATCTTCAATTTCGCCCGCGATCCCACGACCGTCTCGTCCCGGGACCTGGCCCCCAGCGTGCTCTGGGTGACGTTCACCTTCGCGGCGATGCTCACCTTCAACCGCTCCTTTGCGCTGGAGAAGGAGAACGGCGCCATGGATGGGCTGCTGCTCTCGCCCGTCCCGCGAGGCGCCATCTTCCTGGGGAAGTACTTCGCCAACCTCGGCTTCGTCGTCACGGTCCAGGCGGTGACCTTGCCGCTGTTCGTCCTGTTCTTCAACGTGGGACTGGGCGGCGCGCTGCCGGGCCTCCTGCTGGTGACCGTCCTGGGCACGCTCGGGTTCGTCGCGGTGGGAACCGTGTTCGCGTCCATGGCGGTGCGAACCCGGTTCGCCGACCTGATGCTCCCGGTGCTGCTGCTGCCCTTCCTGGTTCCGCCGGTGATCGGCGCGGTCCAGGTGACCACCCGGCTGCTGGCCGGCCGGCCGTTGTTGGAGCAGGCCGGGTGGCTTAGAATCCTCGGCGTCTACGATGTGGTTTTCCTCACCGTGTGTGCGATGGTGTTCCCGTCGCTTCTGGACGAATGACGCCGACTCCTGAAAACGCGGCCGCCACCATCCGGCGGGGCCTGCTGCTGAGCACCGTGGGACTGCTGGGCCTGGCGCTGGTGTACCTGCTGGCCCATCGCTTCACGCCCATCGAGGTACGCCAGGGGCTGGCGCAGAAGATCTTCTATGTCCATGCCCCGGCGGCCTGGGCGGCGATGCTGGCGTTTGCGCTGGTCGGCGTGTGCGGCGGGCTCTATCTCTGGCTGCGCGATCCCCGGCTGGACCTCTTCGCCGAGGCGTCGGCGGAGGTCGGCCTGGTCTTCGGCCTGATCATGCTCACCACCGGCCCGATCTGGGGGAAACCGATCTGGGGTACCTGGTGGACCTGGGACGCCCGGCTCACCCTGACGTTGCTGCTGGTGTTCCTGTTCGTCGGATACCGGGCGCTGCGCGGCGCGCTCTCCGATCCGGCCGAACGGGCCCGATACAGCGCGGTGGTGGGGATCCTGGGACTGATGCTGGTTCCGTTCGTGCATCTGAGCGTGTACCTCTTCCGCACGCTGCATCCCCAGCCGGTCCTGCTCAAGCCCAGCGCTCCTTCCATGCCGGCCCCGATGCTCCGCACCCTGCTCACCTCGATCGCGGTGTTCACGCTCCTGTATGTCGGCTTCGCCATGACCCGGTATGGGCTGGGCCTGATGCGGGAAGCCCGCGGAGCCGCCGATGCAGACTAGCCCGCCGGACAACGGCGGCTACATGATCGCCGCCTATCTGATTGTCGGGGTCGTGATCCTGGGGTATGCGCTCAGCCTGCTTCGGCGGGCGAGGACGGCTCTTCGTAGGGAGTAAGGAGAGTGGAGCGATCAGCGGCTTCGGCGGATAACCCCTGACGAATTCATCCGCAGTCTGTCGCCAATAAACCCGCTTGATGCGCGAACTCGGCCGCCGTCAGGTGGAGTTCGAGCGCTGTGCGACCCATCGGCGTGAGGAGGGAGGAGACAGGGGCTGCCTACGCCCGCTTGAAGACCAACGCCGCATTGATCCCGCCGAACCCGAACGAATTCGACAACAGGAACTCCGGATCGCCGTCGCGCCCGTCCCGCGCCAGGTAATCCAGATCGCAGGCGGGATCGGGATCGGAAAGGTTGACCGTGGGCGGCAGCCAGCGCCGGGCGCTCGCCAGGGCGCAGATGGCCGCTTCGATGGCGCCGCTCGCGCCCAGGGCATGGCCGTAGTACCCCTTGGTCCCGCTCACCGCCAGCCGGTCGGCGTGATCGCCGAAGAACTGCCGGATCGCCAGGGTTTCGGTGGCATCGTTGAGCGGGGTGGACGAGCCGTGCGCGTTCACGTATTCCACCTCGGACGGCTGGATGTGGGCGTCGTTAAGCGCCAGTGACATGGCCCGCGCCGCCTGGCGTCCGTCGGGACGGGGCGCGGTCATGTGGTGGGCGTCATTGGTCAAGCCGTAGCCGCACACTTCCAGATACACCCTGGCACCGCGCGCCAGGGCCCGACTCCGCTCTTCCAGCAGCAGCACCGCGGCCCCTTCCGCCATCACGAAGCCATCCCGATGGCGGTCGAAGGGCCGGCTGGCGGTGCCCGGGTCGTCGTTCCGGGTGGACATGGCGCGGATGATGGCGAAGGCGCCGTAGGTGAGCGGGGCCAACGGGGCCTCGGCCCCGCCGGCCAGCATCAGATCGGCCTCGTTGCCCCGAATGGCCCTGAAGGCGTCGCCCACCGCCATCGTGCCCGAGGCGCAGCTCATGCCGTTGGTGCTGTTAGGGCCGGTCACACCGAACTCGATCGCCAGATTGCAGCTCGAGGCCCCGGCGAACACTGTCAGCGCCAACCCGGGATCGATCGCGCGGAGGCCTTCGGCCAGAAACCGTCCGTGTTCCCGCTCGGCCAGCGAGACGCCGCCTAACGCCGTCCCCATCATGGCACCGGTTCGATCCCGGTCTTCCCGCCCGAGGTCCAGGTCGGCGTCGGCCAGCGCCAGCCGCGCCGCCGCCAGCGAGAACTGACTGCACCGATCCAACCGTTTGGCCCGCTTGGCCTCCATCCAGTCCGCCGGATCGAAGCCGTCGACCTCGGCCGCCACATGGCTGCGGAACGGCGCCGGATCGAACCGGGTGAGGGTCCGCACCGCCGACCGCCGGGCCCGGAGCCCGGCCCAGAAGGGATCGATCCCGGTGCCGATCGGCGTGACGACGCCGATCCCCGTCACCACCACCCGCCGCCCGTTATGCATGAGTGCTCTCCGCCCGGCGCTTGACGCCGGCCAGCGTGCGAGACGCGATGCCGTGCACGAAGACGGGGAGAATGATCCACCGCGCGGCCGGTCGCCCGATCAGCGGCCACGCCGGTCCGTCCCAATCGTGAATGAGGGTGATGTGGGCCCCGCCCGGGCGGGGTTCGACCCGCCAGACCACCTTCATCCCCCGGGTGACGCCGAGGAGGTGCCGGTACCGCACCTGCCGCCGGGCGGCATCGATCCACATTTCCGACACCCACCAGGTGGGCCAGCTGAAGCCCGGAAAGGGACGCCAGGCCGCCATTTCCACCACCGACCGTTCCGGGGTGCGCTCCCGCAGGCGGACCCGGCGGTAGTGGGGCAGAATCTCCGGCCAGCGCTCGACCTGGGCGGCGATCGAAAAGACCCGCTCCGGAGAAGCGCGGACATCGATCTCGTCGACGATCCGCATCACCGACCGGTTCGCCAGGCGGCCACCAGCCGGGCTCCGGGACGCCGCACCACCGGGGTCTCGATTCCGCTTTGCCGGAGCAACGCTGCAAGCTCGGCTGCGGTGAAGCCGCGCCGCAACGAAGTCAGCCCATCGGCCCGGGTGACCGGATCGAATCCGAGCAGCCGGCTCCCGATCCAGAATCCCGCAGCCGCGGGGCGGGAGCGGCGCAGATCGGCCAGCACAACGCCGACCCGGGCGACCCGGTTGCACTCGTGGAACAGGGTGACACAACTGGTGGGGTCCAGATGGTGGGCCACCTGGCTCACCACCACGATGTCCACGCCGCGCGAGCGAACCGGCAAGTCGCCGCCGCATCCCAGAATGGTGCTGACGCCGTGCCGGGCCGCCAGCCGGGCCGCGACCGGGTGCCGATCCAGGCCGATCGGGAACAGCTCGAGGTCGCGCGAGCCGGCCCAGCGACGGGCCCAGAGCGGGATGTCGCCCTTGCCGGTGCCGATGTCGAGCAGAGTGATCCGGCCGCGCAGCCCGGCCAGCAAACGCTCGAGCCCGTAGCGCACCGCCGCCAGGCCACCGAACCAGCGATTGGACCGGGCGATGTTTTCCAGCGATAGACCCACCGCGCGGGGATCGGCCCCGGGATCATCCAGGATTTCGGTCCCGGTCTGCGACCGCGCCAGCCGGCTCATGAAGGCAAATCGTAGTAGCCGCCCCGATAATACAGCAGGGGGCGACCTTCATTTACCAGCCCGCTCAGGACCCGGCCCAGCACGATGGTGTGGTCACCGGCTTCGAAGCTGGTGTGCCGTTCACATTCGAGAATCGCGAGCGCGCCGTCCAGCAGCGGCAGCGCCGCATCGCTCACCCGATAGCCGATTCCATCGAACCGGTCGGGAACCTCCTCGGCGAACCGCCGGGACAGGGCCTCCTGCCGGCTCTCGAGAATGTTGAGGGCAAAGCGGGGCGCCCGGCTCACGTGTCCGTGCATGGCGGCGGCGTGATCGACGTTCACCGACACCAGCGGCGGTACCAGCGATACGGAGGTGAAGCTGTTGGCGGTCATTCCGACCGGGCGCCCGTCGTCGCTCAACGTGGTGACGACCACGACGCCGGTGGCGAATCGGCCGCACAGCTGTCGGAACACCGCCGGATCGAGGTCTGACACGTTACCAGAGCATTCCGCTGAGAAAACGGGGATTGAGGACCGCGCCGGCCGGGACGAAATCGCCGGTCACGCCGATCAGGGTATGAGCCCAGCCCCGCGCTTCCAACCGGCCGATCGCGCGATCGAACAGCGCCGGCACCAGCATGCCCCAGCCGATCAACCGCTCCACCGCCCACTTGCCGCGAAACGAGACCCGGCGGGCCGCCTCATAGCCCCGCAACCGCTCCCGGCTCACCCGTCCCGGCGAGGCCAGTGCCGCGACCGCCGTGGTCGCGGCCAGCTCGGCACCCTTGAGCGCACTGCAGATGCCTTCGCCGGTGAAGGGATCGAAGAAATCGGCGGCGTCGCCCACCAGCAGGGCGCCACCGGCGGTGACGCGGCGGGCCCGGGCCGCGAAGGGTCCGGTCACCAGCACCTCGCGCACGATCCGACGGGGGTCGACCCGATCCCGAACCGCCTCGAAGCGACCGAGGCCTTGGGCGAAAAACCCGGTGGGATCGCCCCGGGCCGCCGCGGCGTGCTTGCGAGCGACGACCAGCGCCACGTTGGTCACGTCGGGTCCGAGAGGATTCAGCCCCAGGTAACCGCCCTGGCCCACGTGCATCTCGGCTCGGTCGCTCAAGCCCAGCACCCCGGCGACGTGCGCGACGAAAGCCACCCGGGCAGGGAACCCGTGATGCCGGACCCCCAGCCGCCCGGCGACGACGGAGCGAAGCCCGTCCGCACCGACCGTCAGCCGCGAACGAAGCAGCTCGACCTGGCCGGACTGGTCCCGGGCCGCCGCGCCGGCCACCGCGCCCTCGTCGTACAATAGATCGGTCACCGTCCGGCCCTCCAGGACGGTGACCCCCGCCGCCCCGGCCGCCCGCAGCAGACAATCGTCCAGCACCCGGCGGGGAAGCGAGAGTCCGGTCGGCCGGAACGGGCGGGAACCGGCCCGGTCGAAGAGCCCGGTCAGTCGCGACCCTCGGGGGCCGACCACCGTGGTTCCCGCCAGCGGCATCCCCCCCGCCTGATCGATCTCCGCCAGCACGCCGAGCAGGTCCAGATGCCGAAGCGTCTCGGGACTCATGTATTCGGCGCAGATCTTCTCACGGGGGAATCGGGCCCGATCCACCAGCACCACCGAGAGCCCGGCCCGGGCCGCTCGAATGGCGGTGGCGCTGCCCGCCGGCCCCGCACCAACGACGAGGAGGTCGGCGGGCTGCATCGCTACAGCCGAAGGTACTCGACCCCCTGCAGGATGAGCCGGGAGGTATCGAACGTGGGGAATGAGTAGGGCAGCGTCTCGCTCGCTCCGGTGTCCAAGTACACCACTGTGACGGCGCTATTGGCGTCGGTCCAGGTGCAGTCGCGGACTTCTTCCCTGGAAAGACCTTCAACCGCCGACTCGATGATCTGCCGCCAGGTGCAGGTACGGTCCGATCGGAACTGCCAGTTCGTGGTCCAGGTCTGCAGGTCGCCATCCACGCTGACGATGAGGGTCACCTCCCAGGTGCCCACCAGGGGGCTGTTCGAGGTGTTGCTACCCTGGCCCAGCGGCCGGGAAGGGCCAAAGAGATCGCGCTGGCCTTCGCAGGCACTCAGCCCGAGCAGCAGACCAGCCACCAGGCCCAGCCGGCCAACCCGGCCAAGACCGTGGCCAACAGATTCACCCCATCGTTGCCAAGCCATCGTACACCTCCCACGTGTCGCGTCGGCATTCCGCAGCGATGCCGACGGCGTTCGCTGGGCTGGCCGCATGCTGGACATTCGAATCGACCCTGAACGGTAGCTCCAAGGAAGGAATCTGCCACCATTCCGACCGCGCCAATCAGGACCGCAAACCGGGCGAGAGCCAGAGGCGCACCGGCCAGGAGCGGGCTCGAGGCCACCAGGACCGAGCCCGCCACACCGCCCGCGGTTCCAATCAGGGAGACGCCCCCTGAGGTGCCCTTGGGCACGCGCCGGCGCTCAACCAGGTGTATCGGATCTCGTCGGCTCAACATCCCAATGGACGTCGCCCAGGTGTCCGCGCCGGCCGCGGCCAGAGCCGGCACCGCGATCCACATACCCAGTGACGGATGGACCAGGATGCCGACCACGCCACCCACTCCGGCCATGGCGCCGTTGGCAAGCACTTGCCAGGGATCGCGCCGGTTCGCCTTGGCATCGACCCACGCGGGTTGGCTCCGCTCGGTGAGACGAGACACCGCGCTGCTCGAAACGAAGAACGCACCCAGCGCCAGGGCGCCGGCCCAGCCGGTGCCAGCGATCACCGACAGGCCGATCAGGAAGGCGAACAGGCCAGCCAGGGGTGTAAGGGCCCGCGCGGCCACACCGGCGAACGAGATGCCGGCGGACAGCGCAGCCGCAAGTGTGAGGGAGATCAGTTCCATGTTACCACGCTCCACACTACGTTTGCGATGTGTCCCCCGACAGCGCGCACGCCATTCTCCCGCTGAGCCTCCTCGAGGCCCTGCGGAATCTCGACACACCCATTGATGACGGCCTTTCCGAGCTGGCTCCCGAACTGATATCCAAGCGACTGGGGTTGAGCACGACCGTGGCGTCGCAGATCGAACGATACCGCGACGCAGCGGAGCACGGCGACGCCATCAGCATGGACGAAGTCGTGTCGGTTTTCCGGCTGGTGTCCCGGCGGCCCGATGCGCAGTTGGTGTACGCCGATGCCGGCCGGCGAGCGGCCCGTTATGCTGCCAGGCAGGCGGGGGGCCAGACGCTGCTCAAGGCCAGTCCCCGGCCCATCCGCCGGCGCCTGGGTCGACGGCTCGCCGCCCGGGTGGCTCGGCGACTGTTCGGAGCCGAACTCCGGCCGTTAGGACCGCTGGCCGAGGTCCGGCTTCCGGAGTCGCTGGCGAGCCGCGCCGGCGCCGACGGCGACGGGTGCTATTTCTATGGTGCGGTCTTCGCCGAGCTGCTGCGGGTGCTGAGCGGATTCGAGGGCGCGATGCTGCACGATCGGTGTCGTGCCAAGGGCGACAACACCTGCTACTGGCGGGCCGCGGCCGTGGAGGGCTACGAATGATCTCGCAGGAACTGGATCGAGCCGCGCTGCATCGGGGACTCGATGCCGCCGGAGCCGACGCCTGGCTCCTCTTCGACTTCCGCGGATTGAACCCGGTGGCGCAACGGGTACTGGGACTGGGCGGCATGGGCACCCGGCGGCTCTTCGTGTTGATCCCGCGCGAAGGCGAAATGGTGGCGGTGGCCCATAAGATCGAGCTCAGTCCGCTCCGAGATTTTCCCGGCCCGGTTCTGCCCTACGCCCGGTGGCAGGAATTGCACGAGGCGCTGCGGCAGGTGGTCGGAGGCAAGACCGTGGCGATGGAAATCTCGCCGCTGGACAGCGTGCCCTATCTCGACCGGGTGCCGCATGGCGTGGTGGAGCTGCTCACCTCCCTCGGCGCGACGGTCGTGTCGAGTGCGCCCCTGGTGACCCAGTTTGCCGCCCGCTGGGACCGGGAGGAGACCGAGGGCCATCTCCGGGCGGCCGAGGCGCTCTCCCGCATCGCCCGAGCCGAGCTGGAGCGGGTGACCCGCGAGGCCAATTCGGGCATCACCGAGAGCGCCGTGCAGCGGCGGGTGGTCGACGCGATTCACGCCGCCGGTCTCCAGTTCGATCACCCGCCCATCGTCGGGTTCGGGCCTAACGCCGCCGATCCCCACTACGCGCCGGTAGCAGGTCGGGACCGGGCTCTGGAGCCCGACCAGGTGGTGCTGATCGATCTGTGGGGCGGGCCCTCCCTGGGCACGGTTTTCGCCGATCAGACCTGGATGGGGTATACCGGACCCAAGCCGCCGGAGCGGGTGCTTCGAGTGTGGAACACCGTGCGCGATGCTCGTGATGCCGCCATCGAACGGGTCCAGTCCGC
>DASWKS010000428.1:0-1647 GCA_036396495.1 Gemmatimonadales bacterium | reverse complement strand
CCACTCTCCCTTTACCTTACGCCACTGGGCCAGATAGGTCCCGCTGATCCGGGTCACGCCATCGGCCTGGGTCCACTGGCCGGTCCAGCGGCCGCGCTCGGCCGCGACGTCCCACGCGGCGAAGACGTCGATCGACTCCGGCGTCCGGACATAGACCACATCGGGACGATCCCGGAAGTGCGCGGCGAAGCTGGCCCGGTTCCGCTCTCGCCCGGCCTCCTGCGCCCCGGTGGACGTGACCACGTGCACGTTCTCCATCCAGACCCGTGCCAGGCCGTCGAGATCGTGCGCCGCGATAGCCGCATTGGAGCGCGCCCGCGCCGCCCGGATCGCGGACTCATCTTCCTGCGCCTGAAGCGGGCTCACGGCGGCCCCAAGGAGGAGGGCAAGGCAGAGCTCACGAGACGGTTTCACCGTTGACCGTTGACCGTTGCCGGTTCACTGCCTCAAGTCGATCACCCGCTTCGCCTTCCCCAGCGACCTGATCACTCCGCCCACGTCGGTCACCCTGACCCGGGTGCTCACGCCGATCCGATCCTTGATCCGCGATTCGAGCTGGCGCGCCCCGGCATCCGCCGCGGCGAGGGCCTCGGCGCCGGCCGCTTTGGGCTCCACCACCACATCGACTTGGTCCAGTCGGCCCACCCGCCGGACCTCCAGCACGTAGTGAGGCGCCAGCCGGGGATCCTGCAGAATCAGCTCCTCGACCTGGGTAGGAAACAGGTTCACTCCCCGAATGATCAGCATGTCGTCGGTCCGCCCCGTAATCCGGGCCATTCGCCGCATCGAGCGCGCCGTTCCCGGAAGTAGTCGGGTGATGTCGCGGGTGCGATAACGGATGACCGGCAACGCCTCCTTGGTGAGGGAAGTGAACACCAGCTCTCCCCGCTCACCGTCGGCCTCGGGTTGGCCGGTCGCGGGATCCACGATCTCGGGATAGAAGTGATCCTCCCAGATGGTGAGCCCGTCCTTGGTTTCGAGGCACTCGTTGGCGACGCCGGGGCCGATGACCTCCGACAGGCCGTAGATATCCACCGCATCCATGGCGAACCGCTCCTCGATCTCGCCTCGCATGGCGTCGGTCCACGGCTCCGCGCCGTGAATGCCGACCAGCAGGGAGCTCCGCCGGGGATCGAGGCCCTGACGGGCGAACTCGTCCGCGATGGCCAGCATGTAGCTGGGGGTGACCATGATGACCTGGGGCCTGAGATCCTGGATCATCTGCACCTGCCGCTCCGTCTGGCCGCCCGACATGGGGATGACGGTGCAGCCTAACCGTTCCGCGGCGTAGTGGGCCCCCAACCCTCCGGTGAACAGCCCATACCCGTAGGCGACGTGCACGATATCGCCCGGGCGGCCGCCGGCCGCCCGGATCGATCGGGCCCCGACCTCGGCCCACATCGCCAGATCCCGCGCGCTGTATCCCACCACCGTGGGCCGGCCCGTGGTTCCCGACGAGGCGTGGATCCGGAGCACCTGCTCCCGCGGTACGGCGAGCAGGCCGAAGGGATAGCTGGCTCGAAGGTCTTCCTTGGTGGTGAACGGAAACCGCGCCAGATCTTCCAATCGGCGCAGGTCATCCGGGTGAACTCCGGCCTCCCGGAATTTCCTGCGATAGTGGGGGACGTGGTCCCAGGCATGCCGGAT
>DASWKS010000427.1:0-1748 GCA_036396495.1 Gemmatimonadales bacterium | reverse complement strand
GCTGCTGGAGCGGCTGGTCGGGCTGATCGGCATGGCCACCATGATCGGCCTGGCGGTGCTGTTGTCCTACGACCGCCGGCGGATCAAATGGCGCCTGGTGGCGTCCGGCCTGGGGATCCAGGCCGTCTTCGGTCTCATCGTCCTCAAGACCGAAGTGGGCCGGCGCTTTTTCTCGGCGTTGGGCGATGCCATCACCGGCCTGCTGCGATTCCAGGAACAGGGCGCCCGGTTCGTCTTCGGCAATCTGGTGCAAAACCAGGTCCCGGTCGGCTCACCCGCGGCTGGTGGTGGCCTCGACACCACCGCGGGCCTGGTGGCCCAGACCGGCGCGTTCTTCGCCTTCAGTGTCCTCCCCACCATCATCTTCTTCAGCGCCCTGATGAGCGTGCTCTACTATCTCGGCGTGATGCAGCTGGTGGTGAAAGGGCTCGCCTGGGTCATGCAGAAGAGTCTCGGCACGTCCGGCGCGGAGACGCTCTCGGCGTCGGGGAACATCTTCCTGGGTCAGACCGAAGCCCCGCTCCTGATCAAGCCGTTCGTCAAGACCATGACGCCGAGTGAGCTGGTCACGGTCATGGTCGGCGGGTTCGCCACCGTGGCGGGGGGAGTGCTCGCGGCCTATGTCGGCATGTTGTCGGGAATCTTTCCCAACATCGCCAGTCACCTGCTGGCGGCCAGCGTGATGAATGCCCCGGCGGGCCTGCTCCTCTCCAAGATCCTCCTGCCGGAAACCGGCACGCCGGTCACCAAAGGATCGCTGACGATGGACGTGGAGGCGACCAGGACGGAGCGGCCCCGGCTGCTCAGCCTCCGTTCGCTCCGGATGGCCACCGGGTCCACCGAGTCGAGCGTCATCGAGGCGGCCGCCAACGGGGCCGCGCAGGGGGTGCAGCTCGCCATCAACGTCGCGGCCATGCTCATGGCGTTCGTGGCGCTGGTGGCCCTCCTCAACTTCCTGCTGGGTTGGGCCGGGGGGCTGGTCGGCCTGCCCGACTTGAGCCTGCAGGGCATCCTCGGCTTTGTGCTGCGTCCCCTGGCCTGGGTCATGGGCGTGCCGTGGCAGGACACGGCCTATGTCGGCGGACTGATCGGCATCAAGACCACCCTGAATGAGTTCGTCGCCTATGCTCAGTTCGGCAGCGATCTGGGCGCCGGCCTCCCCCTGTCTCCCCGCAGTGCGATCATCTGCACCTATGCTCTGCTGGGATTCGCCAACTTTTCTTCCATCGCCATTCAGATCGGCGGCATCGGCGGCCTGGCGCCTGAGCGGCGCAGCGAAATCGCCAAGTTCGGGCTCCGGGCGATGATCGCCGGCAATCTGGCCGCGATGCTCTCGGCGTCGTTGGCGGGGATGCTGGTGTGAGTGCCGAGTCGGGACGATCCGCCCGGGTGACCGCGGCGGCTTCGGTCGTGGCCTCGAGACTGGGTCCCCGCCGGCCCGAGATCGCCGTGGTGCTGGGTTCCGGTCTGGGTATGGTGGCCGATCGGGTCGGGGACCCGCGCCGGATTCCCTATGGCGACATCCCCGGGTTTTTCGTACCGACAGTGGAGGGCCACAAGGGTGAGCTGGTGGTCGGCACTCTGGGCGGGCGCGAAGTGGTGGTCCAGAGCGGACGCTTTCACATGTATGAGGGGCATTCAGCCGATGATGCCGCGCTCCCGGTCCGGGTGTTCGCCACCCTCGGAGTCCGAATCCTCATACTGACCAACGCCGCGGGGGGGATCCGCCAGACCTTCGCGCCCGGTAC
>DASWKS010000426.1:0-3484 GCA_036396495.1 Gemmatimonadales bacterium | reverse complement strand
CGCCGGGCCGTGACGGTCGACGACTACTTCGCCATCAAGCGGGTCGCCGACCCGCGGGTCAGCCCCGACGGCCGGTGGGTGGCCTATACCGTCTCCACCAGCGTGCTCGCCGATGACAAGTCGGAGAGCCGGATCTGGATGGCCCCAGTGGCGGGCGGCGATCCCATCCCCCTCACCATGAAAGGCGCTTCCGCGTCCAGCCCCCGCTGGAGTCCCGATGGCATCTGGCTGGGTTTCCTGGCCGCGCGGAGCGGGGGCGAAACCCAGGTCTGGCTGCTCAACCGCCTGGGGGGAGAGGCGGAACAGCTGACCGAGGTCAAACAGGGTGTGGAAGGCTTCACCTGGTCGCCCGACGGCGCGCGACTGGCGCTCATGGTCAAAGACCCGACCCCCGAGCAGGCAGGCGACAGCAGCTGGATCGGCCACAAGGCCAAGACGCCTCGACCCTGGGTGGTGGATCGGCTGCAATTCAAGCGCGATTACACCGGGTACCTGAGCCGGCTCAGGACCCACCTGTATCGCTTCGAGCTCAAATCCCGGAAGCTGACTCAGCTGACCTCCGGCGAGTGGGATGATGGCAGCCCGGCGTGGAGTCCGGACGGGCGGTTCATCGCGTTCTCCAGCAATCGCGACTCGGTCGACGGCTCGTACAACAGCGACATCTGGGTCATCGCGGCCGACGACACCACCAGGGGGGCCACCACCCGGCGCCTGACCACTGATCCCGGCCAGGACGGCAGCCCGGCCTGGAGTCCCGACGGCCAGTGGATCGCGTACACCCGGCAGCCGTCGGGTCAGCCTTTGTCCCTCATTTATGACCCCGACCACCTGGCGCTGATTCCGGCCGGCGGCGGGATGCCCCGGGCGCTGACGGCCTCGCTCGACCGGGGGGTGGGCTCGCCCCGCTGGGCTCCCGACGGCCAGAGTGTCTACACCCTGCTGGAGACCAGCGGCGAGCAGCATCTGATCCGGGTGCCGCTGAATGGCGGAAACCCGGTTCCCGTCATCGCCGGGGCGAGGGTGGTGAGCAGTTATGATCTGGCCCCCGACGGAACGGTGCTGGCGCTGGTCAGCGAGCCCACCCTGCCTAACGAAGTGTTCGCCGCGACCGGGACGGGCCTGCGCCAGCTCAGCTTCACCAACCGGGAACTTTTGGGACAGCTCGAGCTGGTCGACCCGGAGGAGCTCACCGCCCGAAGCCGGGACGGTGCCGCGGTGGAGTACTTCCTGTATCGTCCCCGGGGCGGCGACGCCGGGCGGCCCCCTCCCGCCCTGCTCCGGATTCACGGCGGCCCCGTTTCGCAGTACGACAAGTCGTTCACCTTCGACGCCCAGCTGTTCGCCGCCCGCGGCTATGCTGTGGTGATGGCCAATCCGCGCGGCTCGTCGGGATACGGGGCCCGCTTCGCCCGCGCCATCTTCGCCGACTGGGGCAACAAGGACTTCGACGATATCCTGGCCGCGGTAGACCACGCGGTGGCACGAGGTACCGCCGACCCCGAGCGGCTGGGTGTGGGCGGCTGGTCCTACGGCGGAATCCTCACCAACTACGTCATCACCAAGTCCACCCGGTTCAAGGCCGCGATCTCGGGCGCCAGCGAGGCGCTGTACACCGCCAACTACGGGCACGACCATTACCAGTACCTGTGGGAGATCGAGCTGGGGCTGCCCTGGCGCAACCAGAAGGCGTGGGACCGGATTTCACCGTTCTGGTCGGTCGAGAAGATTGTGACGCCGACGCTCTGGATCGGAGGCGAGAAGGACTGGAACGTGCCGATCATCAACTCGGAGCAGATGTATCAGGCGATGCGGCGGCTGGGACGCACCACCGAGCTGGTGGTCTATCCCGGCCAGTTTCACGGGATCAGCAAGCCGAGCTATGTGAAGGATCGGTACCAGCGGTATCTAGCGTGGTACGACCGGTTCCTGCAGGAGTCGGCCGTCACCGGTCCGGGGTCACGAGAGAAACCCTGACCCTGCTCCTCGATCCTACCGCCCGCCCCATCATCGCTCACCGGGGCGCCTCGGCGGAAGCGCCCGAGAATACCCTCGAGGCGTTCCGTATCGCGGTGGCGCAAGGCTGCGACGCGCTGGAGCTGGACGTGCGCCTCACCCGCGACGGGGTTGCCGTGGTCCTGCACGATCCCACGCTCCAGCGCACCACCGACCGCCCCGGGGATGTGGCCCGGCTCACCTTCGGCGAGCTGCAAGCCGCGGATGCGGGTGGCGGCTTCAGGTCCGAAGATGGCTCGCGTCCCTTCGCGGGCCGGGGAATCCGGATTCCGGCGGTGGCTCAGGTGCTGGAGGAATTCCCCCACCTTCCGTTGCTCGTCGAGATCAAGGCGCCGGAAGCGCAGCACGCGGTGGCGCGCGACCTGGAGCGGGCCAACGCGGCCGGGCGCTGCGTCGTGGCCGCGTTCAACCGCGGCGCGCTCGACGTGCTCCGGCGCGAGCCGTTTCTGATCGGGGCCGACCGACGCGAGGTCGCCACGCTGTACACCCGGACCCGGTTAGGCCTCGCGACTCCCATGCCCCGCTGCCGTTGCTACGCAGTGCCTTGGCGTTGGCGGGATCGCATCGAAGTTCCCTCGACCGGGTTCATCAACGCTGCCCGGCGGCACGATCGCCCGGTACACGTGTGGACCGTGGATCAGCCTGAGGTGGCGAAGGAGTTGTGGAAGCGGGGGGCCAGCGGGATCATCACCAATCGACCGGGTCTGATACGAACGGCGGCTACAAGCACTTGAAGACCTGAGGACTGGCCCCCCCGCGCAGCTCGAACACGCCCAGCCGTTCATTCTTGTCGGTCAGCGTAACCGTCAATGTCATGCGATCGCCCCGGACGACGCCCTCATAGCGGGCCGGCCGGGGGGAAGTCGCCGGGTCGATCCCGATCGGGCCGCCGACGCCGGCCCGATGAATCCCCTGCACACTGAACCGGCCGTCCACCGGACTGATCGGCTCCAGGATTTCGCCTTCCGCGCAGTCGTACTCGACCCTGGCCCCGCCCACCGTGATGGTCAATCCGATGTGAATCCCACCCCAGGTCGAAAACGAGAGGAAGTTGACCGTAAGCTCGGAGCACGCCAGCAGCAGGAGCAATGCGGGACGGATGATCGCCATGGTAGAATCGCCTTCGACCTCTTCGACCCCTTCGACCGCCTTCGACTGCTTCGACCCCTTCGACCCCTTCGACCCCTGTTAACGCGGTGGCGCCTTGGTGCCTAGGTCCTCGGTCCAGAGTTTCACCCCATCCAGCACCAGCGCCACCCGTCCATCCACCGGGACCCCCACCAGCAGCTCCCGCCCGGTCTTGGTGAGCGCCGGATACCGGGCTCCAACCTGGGACAGGAACCGCGAGAGCAGCGCCTCGGGAATCGCATAGCCGTTGACGCGAATGGTGGTGAGCACGAATCGCACCGCCCCCGGACCGGTGGGCGCCATGACCACCTCGGCCTCGAGCGGCGGGTTGGCGTCCACAATC
>DASWKS010000425.1:0-2209 GCA_036396495.1 Gemmatimonadales bacterium | reverse complement strand
CGCCAGGTCCATCATGGACCCCTTTCCCGAGGCCAGCACCTCGCTCGAGTTCTACACCTTCACCAAGTCGAGCGGCTCGGTGCAGTTGGACTGGGAACACAAGAGCAACAACGCCGGTTGCGGCGCTGCCCCGGTGCCCGACGCGACCATGGAGAACCTCATGGCCGAAGACAACGACGTCGTGGTCTCGCGCACCTGCTATATCTGGCAGCCGGTGCTCGGCATCATCCTCGGATTCTCGACCACCACGGTCCAGGACCAGCTCATGCTGAGGCCGCGCCAGACGGCCCGCATCACCTGCGACGACTGCTAGCGGGCGCAAACCAGCCGCAACGCCATTCTGACGCAAGGGCTTTTCCAGCCGCCGATCTGCGGGTAGGCTTGCGCTCGCCCCTCATCACTGCGGTACCGGCACTTGTCGTCTGCGAGCCCCCCGCCTCTGGCATCACCGATCGGCGGCGCCAGAGCCTGGTTGATCTGGTCTCTGAGCGCCGTTGCCTTCGGCTACGCCTTCTTCCAGCGCGTGGCGCCAAGCGTCATGGTCAGCGACCTGATGGAGACTTTCTCCGTCGGCGCGGCCGTTCTCGGCCAGCTGTCGGCGTTCTATTTCTATCCTTATGCGCTGCTCCAGATTCCCATCGGCGTGCTGCTGGACCGCTTCGGCGCACGGGTGCTGCTGTCGGGCGCGATGGCACTGGCGGCAATCGGCAGCATTGCCTTCGGGCTCGCCTCCTCGCTCGAGCTCGCCTATGCGGGGCGGTTTCTGATCGGCGTCGGTTCGGCGGTCGGATTTATAGGCTCCATGGCGCTCGCCACACAATGGTTCCCGGTCCACCGGTTCGCGTTGCTTGCGGGACTGGCGATGTTGATGGGCATGGTGGGCGGTTTTGCCGGCCAGGCTCCGCTGGCGGCGCTCATCACCGTCTTCGGCTGGCGCGCGACGATGCTGGCGAGCGGGGGTGCGGCGGCCGGGCTGGCGATTGCGATTGCACTGGTGGTGCGCAATTCCCCCCGGCCCAGCATCGAGCGGCCCGCGCGCCGGCAGCAATGGGCCGAGCTGCGCGGCGGCCTGTCGCAGGCGGTGCGCTCCCGTGAAATCTGGCTGATCGCCATCGTGGCGACCTCGATGTCAGGGCCGATGCTGGCCTTTGGTGGCCTGTGGGGCGTGCCCTATCTCGTCGTCGCCTACGATCTGCCCCGGCCGCAGGCAGCCCTGCTGGTGTCCATGATGCTGGTCGGCTGGGCGGTGGGTGCGCCGGCCGGGGGCTGGGTGTCCGATTACGTCCGGCGCCGCAAGGCGCCGCTCATCTCCGCGGCATCGGCCTTGCTGCTGCTGCTGGTCATTCTTACCGCCGTGCCGCAGCTGCCGCTGTGGGTGCTCGTCGCCGTCATCTTCGCCATCGGGTTCACCGGCGGCCACATGGTGATCACCTATGCTCTTGCCCGCGAGGTCAGCCCGCCCGGGCTTCACGGCTCGGTCATGGGGCTCGTGAACGGCATGACGGTCGCCTCCGCCGCACTGCTCCAGCCGCTGATCGGCGCCCTGCTCGATGGCTTGTGGGACGGGACGATGGCGAGCGGCGTGCGCGTCTATGAAGCGTCCGACTACCGCCTGGCCCTTGCCAGCCTGGTGGCGTGGACGGCGATGGGGCTCGTTGCCAGCCTTTATTTGCGCGAGACACGCTGCCGCCCGGTCGAAATCTAAACGCCGCTTGCGGCCTGCCGTCTGGTCTAGGTCGTCAGGGCGAATGGACCCTTCGGCCGCTCGGGAATAGACCTACGACATTCACACATCTGCGCTGAAGAGTGGTCCGCGTCAGGGATATGTCCCACCGTTTGTCATGGCCCGGCTTGACCGGGCCACCCAGTAATCACCCGAGACGCGTGTGATTGCTGGGTCCCCCGGTCTCGCCTTCGGCTCGCCGGAGGATGACATGCTGGTGAGGTGCCACGAGACTGTTGCCGCTGTAAGCCATTGAAAGCACGGTTCCTCCCCGTTCCGTCGGCCTTGCGCCTTCCGCTGCGGCAGGACTCCCAGCCCCGGCCTCCCCCGAACGCCGGGGCTTCTTTTGTTTCCGGCCAGACGGGGGTGGACGGAGACAGTGCTGATTCAATCCGATAGAACATTGCTTTAGACTGGCGAATCCGTCGTCCGCCAGCCTCCCGGGGAGCTTCCTTGACCGCCACGGTCTTCTTTGCCGTTCTTGCC
>DASWKS010000424.1:0-12347 GCA_036396495.1 Gemmatimonadales bacterium | reverse complement strand
CCATCGGGGCCTTCCAGCTCGGCTTCGTAGCGGGAGTGAATGACGGCCACGTTGCCGTACCGTTCCACCCGATTGCGGGGAAACCGCAACGCGGTCAGCCTGATTCCCCGGCTGGCCGATGCCTTCGCCGCAGCCAGGGTTTCGGCCAGGTCATCCCAGAGCGAATCGCCCGCTTCGATCCCCACGAAATCGGCGGGAAGCGTCCTGGCCAGGTCGGGACTGTTGGCGAAGTAGTCCCGCCAGGCCTTTTCCCGAGCCGCGTACAGCGAGGCCAAGGACGTGTCGTCGGCGAGCCGCTCGACTCCGAGCGCCGGCCCGGCCGGCGAGACAGCGGTCGAGACGAGCATCCAGGTCAGCGAAAGCGTCAGCATGGTTCTTCCTCCTGGTGAATTGGATCAGAGAAGGCTGAGCCACGACTCCCGCCGACGGCTCTTGATCGCCGCGAACCAGCGGCATGGGAAGTACAGTAGCACCACCGTCACCAGAGTCGTGAGCAGCAGGACCGGCACACCATAACCCAGACCGGCCGGGGTGGGCGGCACGCCGATGGGATGATTCCCGAAAAGCCAGGGATCGACCCGGCCGTGGCGAGCGAACGCCAGCACCACCGCAATCCCGTGGATCAGCGGCAGGTGAAGGAGATAGTAGAAGAACGGTACCCGGCCGAATAACGAGAGCGCGTCGGCCAGCCGGCCGCGGACCCGCTCCAGCGCCGGGATCAGAGCGATCGCCGGCCCCAGGGTCATCAGAAGAAAGAGCAACGACGCCGGGTACTTGTTGGTATCGATGAACGAGAACGCCGCGAACAGCGGCGCGCGTTGCGCCGGACTCCAGGGACGAGGGTTGCCGTAGAGGTTGAAGCCCCGAATGATCAGAAACGCCGCCACCGCCCCCAACCCGATTCGCAAGCACAGCTGCCGCCGCCGCGCGGGTGGCAGCTCAAGGACCGTTCCCAAGGCATACCCCAGCGCCATCACCCCGATCCAGGGCACGATCGAGTACAGCACCGCCAGCACCGGACCCCCGGTCCCCAGCTGGATCGGGCCGCCGAAGTACAGGACCTGCCACAGCCACCCCAGATCGCTCCCTGACAGCGATTGGCGCATCGTCTGCGCGACCGGATCCAGCAGGTTGTGACCCGCCACGATCGCGAAACCGACCAGCGCGATCGCCGGCCGCGGCAGGTAGACCAGCGCCGCCATCAGGATCAGGCAGATGCCGATGGCCCAGATCACACCCGCCATGAGGAGCTGGTCGTAGCGGAAGTTGAAGGTCCAGCCCAGCCGGACCAGCGTCAGCTCCATCAGCACCAGCCAGAGGCCGCGGGTTACGAGGAAGCGCGCCAGCCTTCCGGTCTCCTGGACCCGACGGCCGTAGAAGAACGCTGCGGTTCCCGCTAGAAACAGAAACACCGGCGCGCAGAAGTGCGTCACCCACCGGGTGAGAAACAAGGAGGCCGAAATACGGCTCAGGTTCGCCAGCGGTTCGGCCGACAGGAAGACCCGCACATGATCGATGGCCATCAGGACCATGACCGCCCCGCGAAGGATATCGATCGAAAGCATCCGCGGCCGGGCTGGAGCCAGATCTCGGGCGGCCGGCTCCCGGGCCATCGCAGGGGTGGCGAGGTTAGGCGCAACAGTGCCGCTCATCGAGGAGCTCCGGAAGATTGGCCGCGGGAAGTATGGCGCGGGCCCGGCCCGAGCGGATGATGACGGAGTACAGGAGTTGTACGGGATTTGTCAGGCGGTGCCGCCTCAGCGCTCCAGGCGGTAGCCCACCTTCCACACGGTGAGAATGTGACGCGGCGCCGTTGGGTCCGGCTCCAGCTTGCGTCGCAGCTCGGCCACATGCATGTCCACCGTGCGCGACATGACTTCCGCCTGGTACCCCCACACCTCGCGCAACAGCTCTACCCGGGACCCGACCGCGCCCCGGCGCTTGAGCAGCGCCAGGAGGAGATCGAATTCCCGCGGCGTCAGCCCCACCGCCTGCCCCGCCCGGTAGACCGTCCGCGATGCGGGATTGACCTCGATCTCGCCGAACCGCTCGATCGAGGGGAGCGCCGGCCCATCACGACGGCCGGCCCGGCGCAGCAGGGCACGGACCCGCGCGATCAGCTCCAACGTCCCAAACGGCTTGGTGACGTAGTCATCGGCCCCGATAGAGAACGCCTGGACCTTGTTGGATTCCTCACCTTTGGCGGTGAGGACCAGGACCGGGATCTCGATGCCTTCGTTCCGCAACGCCCGCAACACCCGGTATCCGTCCAGTCCGGGGAGCATCAGGTCCAGCACCATGAGGTCGATGCCGCCCTTCAGGGCTCGCTGCAGCCCGGCCTTGCCGTCCGGGGCGATCTCGACCCCGAACCCCTCGTTCTCGAGCGCGGTCTCGAGACCGAAAGCCAGGTCGAGATTGTCCTCGATCACCAGGATCTGGGTCACGCTGCACCGCCGTCTCGCCCGACCGCGGCCGGCAGCTCCACCACGAAGCGAGCCCCGCCCGGAGCGGCATCCTCCACCCAGGCCCGGCCCCCTAGCAGCGCGGTCAGCTCGGCCACCACCGAGAGCCCGAGCCCGCTCCCTCCGACCGAGGCGTTTCGATCCCGCTCCAGTCGCTGGTAGGGCCGCCAGATCCGGGAGCGATCGGCCGCCGGGATACCCGGCCCCTGGTCCTCGACGCTGAGCCGGGCGACGCCCCCGGTACGCGCGACCGCCACGCGGACGGTCTGGCCCTGCGGCCCGTACTTCACGGCGTTCTCGAGCAGGTTGCGGAGAATCCGGGCGACGGCGTCCCGATCGCCGATCGCTTCGAGACCGTCGGGCAGTTCGAGGATGACTTGGTTGCCGCTGGCATCCAGCATGGGATGGAACGCTTCCACAACCTCCGCCACCACATCCGCCAGCACCACGGGGGCCGCAGCGGGTGGCGCCGGGCGGCGTCGCAGCCGGGCGAACTGCAGCACATTGTCCACCAGGTTGGTGAGCCGGAGCGCCTCTCGATGAATGATGGAGACGGCCCGGGCCCGTTCTTCATCCGCCCGAAATCCTTCGCCCTGCAACAGCTCGCTCAGGATCCGGATCTGGGTGAGCGGGGTCCTGAGCTCGTGCGAGACTCCCGAGACGAAATCGTCGCGCAACCGGGCCACCTGCTGTTCGCGCCGAAGCAGCAGCAACGCCGCGCCCCCCACCGCGAGCGTCACCACCAGGAGGGCCGCGAGCTGGCGGCCTCTCGGCGTGGGAAGCCCGCCGGCCACCAGCAGCGCGGCGGCGGCCGGACGGATTTCCGCGGTGACATTCAGATTCCCGTACAACCAGCCGAGCGTGTCGGCGCCGGCGTAGGCCGGTGCACCGGGAGCGGTCTCCAGCAGGGGCGGACGCCCCGGACCGGCCACCGCCAGGCGAACCACCGAATCGGTGCGGGCCCCGCGGATGAGCGACGGAGGCAGGAACTCGGTATCGCCGACGGCGCCGAGCAACGGACGCCGGATCTGGGCCACCTCAACCACCATGCCGTACACCGCTTCCAACAACTCCGGGTCCTGGCCGACTCGCCGCACCACCTTCCACAGCAGGATCACGTCATCGGGACGATGGAGCCCGGGTTCCCCCGGCGGCAGAATCCGCCAGCGGCGAGGTCCTTCCCTCGGCACCGAGTCGGCCGCCAGCAGCGCCAGCAGACTGGCGCGGGCGGCCGGAGTGAACGGTTCGCCGTCCTCCAGCAACCGGGGTTCGGGACCGAAGGTCGCGCGAAAGGCAGTGCGCGCGAATCCCGCGCTCATGCAGTCGCACTCCTTCTCGGCCAGAACCCGGCGCAGCAGCTCGGGTCCGGGGAGCGAACCCCGTTTCGGGTCCGGCAGCTCGCGATCGATCTGGGCGCCCGCCTGGTTCATGCCGAAGCCGAGCCAGATGCGGCCCTGACGGGCGAACTGCCACGCGGCGATGGCGGCGTAGTCCTGGAGGGTTCGTTCGACCGCCGCGCGATGAGAGGCAGCCGAGCGAGTCGCCTCGAGACCGAGGGCGCCGGCCAGTACCAGGGTTGCCACCAGAAGCCCGGCGCCGACCACCCCGGGGCGTTGTGACAGGCGAGCCAGGTCAGAGACGGGCATGCGTCGGGAAGTTTCACCGGTTTCGCGGGCGACGCCAGATGTTCCAGGCGACCACTGTCGTAAGGAATCTGTAAGGAGCGGGGGATGGGCCCGCTCCCGTTTGGGGCTGCGGTGCGATATCTCTTTGAGTGGGAAACTGTGGCCGCTCGATCACCCATTACCTGCTACGGAACACTCCATGATCGGTCCCTTGCGCCCGGCTGTTGGCCTGATTGCGACGCTCATCTGTGGCGTTACGCCCGCCCGCGGGCAGACCACGACCCCGGAACGGCTCCCCGAACGCGCCATCCGGCGCAACATCCCGATCACCAATGCGATCCGGCGAGCCTACGCGGCAGGAACCCGCGACTCGACGGGCCGGCCGGGACGGAACTACTGGCAGCTTCGGACCGACTACACCATTCACGCCGTGCTGGACGTGGGGGCGTCTCGCATCACCGGCCGCGAAACCATCGTCATTCACAACACCAGCCCGGATTCCCTGCGGAACATCGTGCTGCGGCTGGATCCGAACCTCTTTCTCGGCTTCACGCCGCACGCCGCTCCGTGGGTGCCGGCCGAGCTCACCGACGGTATGGTGGTGACCCGGCTGACGCTGAACGGACGATCCGTAAACCTGGCACCGGGCAGGGAGCCTCGAGGCGCCGAGACCGTCTCCGAGCCTTCGGCCTTTGGTCTCAGACTCACCTCGACCCGCATCGCCCTGTCGCAGCCGATTCAGGCGGGGGCGACGGCCAGACTCGAGGTGGATTGGAACCACAAGCTGCCGGGTGGCCCTGGCAACGGGCACCGAATGACCCAGCGGTGGGCCGACACACTGTATCAGCCCACCCAGTGGTACCCCCGGGTGGCGGTCTATGACGATCTGCGAGGCTGGGATGCCGACTTGTACCTGGGTCCCTCGGAGTTCTACAACAACTTCGGCCGGTTCGACGTGCGCATCGATGTCCCCGCGGGGTGGATCGTGAGTGGCACCGGCGAGCTGCAGAACCCCGAAGAGGTTCTCACGCCACGCGCCCGGGAGCGGCTGGCCAAGGCATTGGGCTCCGACAGCATCACCACCATCGTCGGCCCGGACGAGACTGGTCCGGGACAAGCCACCGCCACGCCTGCCACCGGTGACAGGCTGGTCTGGCACTTCGTGGCCGATAGCGTGAACGACTTCGCCTGGGCCACCGCCCGGAAGTACGTCTGGCAGACGCTGCGGGCCACCATTCCGGGCAAGGGCGCGGTCCCCATCCATATGCTCTTTCTCCCCGGTCGCGCCAACCTCTACGCCAACGCCGGGCGGATCACCCGCCATGCGTTGGAGTTCTACTCGAAACTCTGGTTCCCCTACCCGTTCCCGCAGCTCACCCTGCAGGACGGCCCCAGCGCCGGGATGGAGTACCCCATGGTGATCAACTCCAACCAGGGCGCGGCCGATCACGAGGCGGCCCACCAGTGGTGGCCCATGACGGTGAGCAACAACGAGACCTGGTATGGCTGGATGGACGAAGGGTTCAACCAGTACATGAACATTCTCTCGGCAGCTGATGTCGGTGGCCGCGCGGCCGATCGCGATCTGGACCGGTTGGGACAGTCGTACGGACTGACCAGCGGGAACGAGGCCGAGCCGCCCATGATGTGGAACGCGAACTATGGCGGATCGCAGTTCTACGGCTTCACCACCTACACCAAGACCCCTCTCATGCTGTCGATGCTGGGGGGCATCGTGGGCGACAGCGCGGTCCAGCGGGCCCATCGGGAGTGGGCTATAGCGTGGATGTACAAGCATCCCTCGCCCTGGGACTGGATGTTCTTCATGAATCGCGCGCTCAAGCAGGATCTGGGCTGGTTCTGGTACTACTGGCTCTTCACCACTGAGAGTGTCGACGGGTCGATCGAGCAGGTAACGACCCGTGGGACCAAGACCGTCGTGACGGTTAGGCAGGACGGCCAGATGCCCTCGCCGGTGGTCCTGCGGGTGACATTTGCGCCCACCGGACCGGCCATCCGTCGGATGCGGAATGCCGTCGTGCAGGACAGTGTAACGGCACTCGTCACCCACCCGGTTGACGCCTGGTTTTCCGGAAGCCGCACTTTCACGGCCGAGCTCGACTTCGGCGGGCGGATGATAACCCAATTGTGGCTCGACCCTTACTGTCGCTTTCCCGACCGGAACCTCGGCGACAACGTGTGGCCCCGGGTGGACGCTCGGCAGATCGCCTCGCTTGCGCTGCAGCCGGGGGTCTGCCGCCGTTAGCCAAGGTTGGAGGGCGGTCGACATGGTCTGCTTGAAGCTCCCCGCCGCCATCGCCGCGCTGCTCCTGGTGGGCGGCGACCTGGCGGCTCAGGAGACCAAGCCGCCGGCGCCCCTGGGACACGTGGTGCGCTGGTCCGATGTGGCGGTCGCGGTCGGTGGCGTGGGCGTGCTCATGCTGGTGGACGAACCGCTCCAGAGGTTCGCCCAGCGGAACCGCACCAGCGCCACCGATGACATCGCCGGAATCTTCCGCACCGGCGGGGAGCCACCGATCTACGCCGGGATCGGTCTCGGGGTACTCGGAGTAGGATTCGTGACCGGCAAGGCCGGCGTCCGTCGGGCCGGGAGCCGCCTGGTGGCGGCCGTGCTGCTCTCGGCCGGCGAGATGTCGCTGATGAAGCGCCTGGTGGGCCGTTCCCGCCCCAACGAGCAGGTCGGCGCGTTCGCCTTCCACCCCATCACCTCCCTCGACGACTCCGCCGGGATCGAGGCTCGGGGCTCGATGCCTTCCGGTCACGTCACCGCCGCGTTCGCGGTCGCGACCTCCCTGGCCGACGACATCAGGAAGCCACTGGTGAAGGTGTTGCTCTATGCCGCGGCCAGTGGCACCGCATTTTCCCGCATCAACGACAACCGCCACTGGATCAGCGACACCGCGATGGGTGCGGTGCTGGGCATCTTCACGGCCAAGGTCGTCAACGGCCATTGGCGAATCTTCGGGCTGCGCTCACCCGGGTTTCTCGTCACCCCGAGCGGAGCGGCGGTTGTGGCGTGGCAGGCGATGTTCTGACCCGGGATCGGGCCGCACGTCTCACGTCAGGGTCGGTCGGGGCGGACGCCGCCGCAGCAGTCCCAGCAACATGAACCCAAGATTGAGGGCGGCGAGGGCCGCGCCTACCAGAATGAGGCTGCGGGCGGTGCGGCGCAGAATGCTCAACCGGTCGATGCCCACCAGCACCAGCATCGCTTTGGTGGTGAGCAGCGTCGCGGCGGTCGAGAACGTCAGCAACTGCAGCAACAACAGCGGGCGATAACCCAGACCGGCGTAGATCCAGTAGAACGCGAGCGCCACCAGCAGCCACGCCAGCATGCCGGTCCGGGTGGTCTTGCCCAAGGGCAATTCGCGCAGCAGGGGTACGACCAAAAGGGCCAGCGAGACCAGCATCAGGCAAAGCCGCAGACTGGCCCACCCCAGCTCTTTCCGGCTGGCCTCTTCGGCGGAATGTGGTGCCGGGCCTCGCATGGCGCGGCTACTCCCTCCCTCGTCTCGCTTGGTCCCGCCTCACGGTCAGACGCTTTCCTTTCACCCGCGCCGCCCGAAGCGCGAGGATGGCGGCGATATAGACCCGGGCCATCACCGCGGAACGGGAACCTCGATGTCGCCAGCCTCACCGGCACCCGCCCCGCTCTCATGAGCCAGCTTCACCGCCGCCGTGGCAATGTCCATCAGATCGAACTCGTCGGCTAGAGCCTCGACTACCACCCGGTGCCCGTCCAATTCGCCCACAAGGATCATATCCCGCATAGCCGCGCGGGTAAGGTCCAGCCGGCGGGTCGACCCCTTCCTTCCGGCCCGCCCGGTTCGTCCGATCCGGTGCACGTAGGCATCGGGCGACTCGGGCACGTTGAAGTTTACGACATGACTGAGCCGCTCGATGTCGAGGCCCCTGAGTGCAAGGGTCGGCGCCTCATGGTCGAGGATTCGAACCAGCCCCGCGACCTTGTGGGCTCGCGACAGCAGATAGGCGGTCTGCCGCACCCGCGGCAGTGTCCCGGCCGCGGTCACGCAGATGGGGACTACGCTGGCCTCCCGGACCCGGCCGTAACGGTGGATCGCCTCGGCTACCTGCATGGCCAGCTCGCGGGTGGGAACCAGCACCAGCAATCGAGGACGGGACGGGCGGGGCTTGCCGGCGGGAGCCGTTGCAGCAGCGGCAGCGCAAAGGCGACGGTCTTGCCGGTACCGGTGGCCGCCTGCCCCAAAAGGTCGCGACCGGCCAGCAGGGGCGGAATCGCTTCGCGCTGGAACGGCGTAGGCTCTTCGTACCCCAGACCAGTCAGCGCTTCAACGAGCGCGGGAGCAAGGCCCAGGTCCGCGAACGTTGCCGCCATACCGCCAATATAGCCGCGAGCCGCCCTGAAGCGGCCCGCGAGTACCAGGTCCTTCGACCTGCTCCCTCAGTCAGAATAGTCTGCTATCTGACCTGGATATTGCCGTTCTCGACCTCTCGGGCCACCAGGGCCACCGGTTGGTCTCGGCACCAGCTCTCCGCGGTGATCGTCGAGCCGGGAAACCCGAAACCGACGCCGGTCGTCACGTCAGGGGGCGAGGTGGCCTCTTCACCGTTGTCGATGCTCCGCCACCACATCTCGAGTCCCTGAAGCGTCTCGAACGCCGGGTTGTCGGTAACGACCCGATCGACGATGCCGCCGACCCACGCCTGGTTGCCTGAACGGGTGACGCACGTCACCGGACCATGAATCGAGAATCCATTCGCGCGGAAATCGTACTGATACTGACCGCTGGCGGAGCCATCGTCGTAGCCGATCGCGGTGAAGGAGGTGGCCGCTTCCGGTCACGCCGTGGCGCAGGCCCCGACCGAAGCCATCAATCCCTTTCCGCTCGGCGGGCCGAGCTCCGCCCATCGGCCGGTTGGAGGAGCGACTGGACCCTGGTCGCTTTGTCCGGGTCCACCGCTCAGCCATCGTCAACCTGGCGCAGGTACGTGAGATCAGGCGGTCCCGGCTGGGCGAGTGCGTGGCGGTGCTGGAAGGCGGCGGCCGATGCAAGCTCAGCCGGAGCGGACGCGAACGGCTGGCGAGGATCCTGGCCACCCGATCCTAGGCTACATTCTCCCACCGATCCCCGCTCCGAGGAGCCTTCGATGTCCGACCCGATTCGCCGTGAGCTCCGCCTGCTCAAGGGCTACGCCGTGGTGGTGACCATCCTCCTGGGCACCCTGTCTCTGGCCGCCTTTCAGCAGGCCTCGCAGAAGACCCGCTTCACCGAGATCGACGTGGAGCGGATCAACGTCGTCGAGCCGGATGGGAAGCTGCGGATGGTGATTTCCAACCGGCCCCGCTCGATCGGCCCCATCTACCAGGGGAAGCCGTTTGGGTATCCTGGCGGGACCCGTCCCGGCATCATCTTCTTCAACGACGAGGGCACCGAGAACGGCGGGCTCACCTTCACCGGCCGCCGCAATGAGGACGGGACCTACAGCTCCTCGACCGGAATGTCCTTCGACCAGTTCAACCAGGACGAAGTGCTCACGCTGCGCTACAGCGACAACAACGGCCGCCGCAGCACCGGCATTACCATCGCCGACCGGGCACCGGTGGACATCTACGACATGATTGTGGAACGCGACTCGATCAACCGGATGCCGGACGGGCCGGCCAAAACCGCCGCGCTGGAGCGCTGGGCCGCTCCGCGCGATGGGGTACCCCTCCGGGCGACGCGGGTTTACATGGGCCGGGACCAGAGCAAGGCGGCGGTGCTCAATCTGGCGGACCCGATGGGCCGGCCCCGCCTGCGGCTCAGGGTCGATTCGTTAGGCGCCGCCTCGGTGGAATTCCTGGACGAAAGGGGCACTGTCACGGGGAAAATACCGCAAAACTGACAGTTGCTCAGGATGACGACCACGCGTTCGTCTTCGACCCCTTCGACCCTTTCGACCGTCTTCGACGGTCTTCGACGGTTTTCCCGCAGCGGAGGATCTATCTCCCGAGCTTGCGCCGGAAGAAGTCGGCGGTCGCCGTGTACGCCGCGAGCCAGGTGGCGTGCCGCAGGAAGCCATGCACCTCGTCGGGGAACACCAGGACCTCGTGTTCCACGCCGCGCTTCCGGAGCTGTTCCACCAGGCTGCCGGTCTCGGTGAACGCCACATTGCGGTCGTCATCGCCGTGGATCAGCAGCACCGGTGACGTCCACCCATCGAGGGTCGACATGGGTGAAGACTGGAGTGCCAACCGGGCTGCGTCGACCCGTTTGAGCGGGTCGTAGGCCGGGACGAAGTTACGAATGCCGTTGTTCCAGTCGTGCACGCCATGGAGGTCCACCCCCGCCACGAACAGGTGCGAGGCCCGCGACAATCCCATCGCGGTCAGGAACCCACCATAGGATCCGCCCCAGAGCCCGATCTTCGACCCATCCACGTCGGGGCGGCCCTTCAGATAGAGCCCGGCGCCCAGCACGTCATTGAATTCGCTGGCGCCGCCAGCACCGTAGTCGAGCGCCTCGCGGAATTCCATGCCGTACCCGATGCCGCTGCGATAGTTCACCGACAGCACCACGTACCCGCGGCTGGCGAGGTACTGGTTCATGGCATAGGCGTTGTGATAGTACTCGCCGTAGTTCCAGCCCGGCAGCATCTGGCGGCGCGAGCCACCATGAAAGAAGATCACGGCCGGCCGGCGTTCGCCGGCCGCCATACCGGCCGGCAGAAAGAGCTGGGCCGGGATCTTCATGCCGTCGGCGGCGTCGAAGCTCACGACCTGAGGTTCGACCAGTTTCGCCGCGGGGAACTCGGCCGGGATGGTCCCCAGGTCGCGTGCCGTGCCCCCGCCGACCGGCATCAGGGCGGGCCGGGCCGGGCCCCGCGCGTCGGATCGCAGGAACGCCACCGAACGGCCGTCGCCCGTCAGCACCGGGGACCATTCGATGAAGGTTCCGGTCGTGAGTGGCCGGGGTGCCCCGCCTCCCGGTACCACCTGCCACAGATCGCGGCGGCTGATATCGCTGTGGTTGGACGCGTACACCAGCGATCGCGCATCAGGCGCGAGGGAAACGTGCTCCACCTCTCCCGCTCCCGGAGTCAGCAGCCGAGGCTCACCTCCGGTCGCAGGAATGGCGTAGAGATGGGTCCATCCCTCCCGCTCCCAGGGAAAGACCAGGAACCCATCGGCGGTCCAGAACACCTGGTTCCCCACGATTCCGCGGAATACACTCCCCCGCCCCCGGGGGGCGCGGAACACCTCGCGCGATCTGCCCGTCATGACATCCGCGACCCGGATCGACCACGGCTCTCCTTCCCGCTCGGCGACAAACAGCTTGGGCGTGAACTCGGCCGGAATGCGGCCGAACGCGAGCTGGCGTCCATCCGGCGACCAGACCGGCTCGATGTCCTGGTCCACCCCGGGGTCCATCCAGCGGATCGACTTCGAGGCGAAGTCGTAGACACCCACGAACGAGTGTGAGCCGCGTCCGCTCACGAAGGCCAGCCTCGACTCGTCGGGTGACCACCGGAGCGATCCCTGTCCACCGCGGGCCCGGACCACCGCCTTGGGCGTGGCACCCGAATCCACCCCGATGGTCCAGACCGTGCCCGCGCCGAGGTACGCCACCTCCCTGCCCTGGGGCGACAGCACCGGTCCCGCGCCCACCGCCAGCTTCCGCGGCGGCCCACCCGAGACCCGGACAATCCAGATCGCGCGATCGGCGCCGGCCGGATCGCTGCTCGGGTTGGGAATGTCACCCCGGCTGTTAGGCGCTCCGCCCCGAACGAAGACGATCGACCCGCCGTCCGGCGTGAACTGCAGGGCCGAGAGATCCTGGCCGTCGTCCAGCGCATAATCGGTGACCTGCCGGGCCTGGTAACCCGGTGGCTCGGCCAGCCAGATGTTCCGCCGACCCCGGGCGTTGAACACCCAGGCGACGGCCCCGGTCTTCGCGCTGACCAGCGAGGTCGGGAACGGCGCCGAGAGCACCTGTTCCAGCGTGAACGCCTGCTGGGCGGCCAGGGAGTGACCGGCAACCAGCAGGGTCGCCAGCAGCCCAGCCGAGACCATCCGCTTCATGCGTGAGACTCCCGGTTCGGATTTCGTGATAGGGCGAGACGCTTCACTTCGCCAGCAGACGACTCAGCATCAGCAGCGGGATTCCGCTGTTGGCCACCATGTGGCCGATGATCCCCGGCCAGGTGTTTCGAGTCCGCTGGGCCACATGCGAGATGGCCAGTGTGATGGGGAGGTAGGATACCAGGATCCCGAGCG
>DASWKS010000423.1:0-3205 GCA_036396495.1 Gemmatimonadales bacterium | reverse complement strand
TACCGCCCCCGGAGTGAATCCCGGCGGCCTTGGGCCTTGATAGTGATACTTATCCACGGATTACACGGATTCACCTGATTACACGGATTCGTCGCCAACCGCTGAAGCTGTTGGTAATCTGGGTAATCCGTGTAATCCGTGGATATGGTTTGTGGTCTCGGGAGCGGGTTCAGCAGACTCCCAGGCTGGTGCGTATCTTGGAATGTCGGTGCGACCGGTCCAGCCGACCTTCTGCCCAGCTCCGTTCCGAGGTCAACATGAACCGCAGCCGTTCACTCCCGGGTCTGGCGTGGCTCCTCGCCACGCTCGCGTCGCCGGTTTTCGCCCAGACCACCTCCCCGCCGGCCGGCACTCGCGTGGCCCCCCGCGATGAGTCGCCGATCGCTGCGGCCAAGGCGCTGCTGGCCACCGACGGGTACATCCGGCCGCCCGACGAGATCGCTCGGCTGGTGACCGCACCACGCCATCTCAACGTGGCCCTGACCCAGCTGAGTCCCGATCGGCGCTGGTTCCTGCGGGAGAAGCATGCAGGAATGCCCAGCGTCACCAGCTTCGGCAAGTTTCGTCACTACTTCGCGGGACTGCAAGTCGATCCCAAAGCCAATCGGGCCCGTGTACTCACCACCCGAGGGGCGAGCGGGCTCGAGCTGATCGAGGCCACCACCAGCCAAGCGAGGCCGATCGAGACCCCGGCCGGCGCCACGATCAGCAATCCGGTCTGGTCCCCCGACGGCAAGCAGCTGGCCTTCATCGCCAACCTGGAGGCCGCATCTTACGCGTTCGTTGCCGATGTCGCCACCGGCAAGTCCCGACGGGTCACCCGCACACCACTGCTGGCCACCCTGGTCACTGCGGTGAACTGGACGGCCGACGGCAAGAGCCTCATCGCCGTGCTGGTCCCCGAGGGTCGCTCCGCCGAACCCAAGCGGCCGGAGATCGCCACCGGGCCGCTGATTCGGCTCTGGACCGACACGCTCGAGTCGTCCCAGCGGAACTACGCCAGTCTGCTCCAGGAGCCCTTCGATCAGGAGTTGATGCAGTACTACGTCACCGGCCAGCTGGCCCTGATCGACGTACGCTCGCGCGCGGTGACCAAAGTGGGCGGGCCGGCCATGATCAGCGGGGTGGATCCTTCCCCCGACGGCCGCTGGCTTCGCATCACTCGGCTGGAGCGCCCCTTCAGCTACGTGGTGCAGTACGGCAACTTCGCGAGCGTCGACGAGATCTGGGAGCCGTCCGGCAACGTGGTGGCCGTCGTGAACCGGCTGCCGGTCCGCGAGGTGACGGACACCGCCAGCCGGGTGGCCCGGGCCCTGCGCGACAGCGCCAAGCGCAGCATTGCCTGGCTGCCTGACGGCGGCGGCATCCACTACTTCGAGAACGTTCCCCGCCGCCGGGCCGATACCAGCGACACGCCGTCGACCGGCCAGGGCAGCGGGCAGTCGGGCCGAGCCGAGCGGCTGGTGCAGTGGAGGGCACCCTTCGGGCCGGATGACAGGAAGGTGCTGTTCCAGAGTGAAGGCCCGATCGGTGACGTCGCCTTCAGCCCCGACGGCAAGACTATTTTCGTGGCCCGGAGCCGCAACAATACCGGCGAGATCCTCGCCCTCCCCGCCGGCGATACCGCCGCCGCCCTGCGGCGAACCCTGGCGCGTCTGCGGAACTGGGCACCCAGCTTCGCCGTGTTAGGCGGCCGCCCCCAGGGCTTCGGCGGCGGCCGGGGCGGCACCCCGGGCGATTCGCTCAGCTTCTACCTGAATCCCGGCTCGCTGGCCCTCAGGCCCTTTGCCGGCACGCGGGTGGTGATCCTCTCGGGGGATACCGCCGCCTTCCTGGTGGGGACGCGCTACTCCCGCGAGTGGCAGACCCAGGGGCCGCGCGAGTTCCTCGACCGGGTCAGCCTCGCCAATGGAAGCAAGACCAGGATATACGAAAGCCCCGCCGACGTCTCGGTTGATGTGACCACACTCCTCGATGACGAGTTCACCCGCGGGGTCATCACCCGCCAGTCGGCCACCGAGCATCCCAACTACCAGCTGGTCGATTTCAGGAGCGGCGCTGCCACCCCACTGACCCGGAATACCGATCGGGCCGCCGAATTCACCCGGCTCAGCCGCAAGCGGGTGTGGGTGACAAGAGCCGACGGGGTCAAGTTCCTGGTGAAGCTGACCCTCCCGGCCGACTACCAGCCGGGAACCAGGCTGCCCGGTATGCTCTGGCTCTATCCCTACGAGTACACCAGCCAGGCCGACTACGACCGAAGCCTCCGCACCGAGGATATCAATCAGTATCCGGCCAGCCAGCCCCGGACCATCGAGTTCCTCGCCACCCAGGGCTACGCCGTGGCGAATTTCAACCCGCCGATCATCGGCGACCAGGGCCGGATGAACGACAGTTACATCCCGGACCTGCGCATGAACCTCCTGGCCGTGATCGACGAGCTGGAGCGGCAGGGCTACGTCGACCGGAGCCGGATGGCCATCGGGGGGCACAGCTACGGCGCGTTCAGCACGGTGAACGCGATGGTGCATACGCCGTTCTTCAAGGCGGGGATCGCGGGCGACGGGATGTACAACCGGACCTTGACGCCCACCGGCTTCCAGAGCGAGCGGCGCAATCTCTGGAGCGGGCAGCGGACCTACCTGGAAATGTCGCCTATGCTGTACGCCGAGCGGCTGCAGGGCGCGCTGTTGCTGTACCACATGATGGAAGATCAGAACGTCGGAACCGATCCCATCAGCTCGATCCGCATGATGCAGGCGCTCCGGGCGCATGGCAAGGTCGCGTCGCTCTTCCTGTATCCCTATGAGGATCACGGACCGCTGACTCAGGAGACGGTTCTCGATCTCTGGGGCCGGTGGACCGCGTGGCTCGACATCTACGTGAAGAACGCGGGGACCAAACCACCGGAGAAGGTGACGGAGAACTAGGGCAGGCGGAGGGAGCGGGCTCCACGGAGTCCTCTTCCTGGTGACGACCGATCGGCCCGGCCGAGCCAGACCGCCGTGAGAAGGAGTGCGGCTCCCCGAATGACCGTTGAGGCCCACACCGGAAGGCCCAGGTGGTCCGAGACGACTGCGGCCGCGAACCAGTAATACAGGGCGAATGCGAACGCGGCGAGGAGCCGGATCGCGAGGGCCCCGCTCAGATTCAAGGCCCGAACCAGGAACTGGGTCAGCAGGTAGCTTCCCACCGCCCACAGGGC
>DASWKS010000422.1:0-3675 GCA_036396495.1 Gemmatimonadales bacterium | reverse complement strand
TTGGTTGTACAGGACCGCGCGCATCGCTCCCGAATCGAGCAACGTGGGTGCCTCCCGGGTATACAGGAGTGGCACCCCTGCCCGCAGGGTGTCCCGCCGGACTTCGAGCGCGCGTTCGAAACACGGAGTGCCGGCCGAGTCGTGGGATTCGCGGGTCACGGTGAACCAGACGGTCACGCCGTTAGGCGCCTCGAGCGCGAGGCTGTCCGGCGGACGGACAGACGGACTGACGGTCTGACGGGCGGTATCTCCGGTTCTGCCTTCCGGTCGCTGGCCACCGCCGCAGGCCACGAGCACGCTGGCCAGCGTGAAACACGAAGCCAGCCTCACAGCTCACCCTCCTCGACCCCCTTCGACCCCCTTCGACCGCCTTCGACCGGCAGTTCTTTGACCGGCAGTTCTTCGACCGGCAGTTCTTCGACCGGTAGTTCTTCGACCGCCGCCACCGGGACCCCCTCCTCGGTCACTTGCAGAACTTCGCGCAGCTCGGGGGAGCGGCGCAGCAATCGCATCCAGAGCAGGGTGGCGGAGATCGCTCCGATGGCGCCCCCGGCCACCGCCAGGACCAATCCCACCGAGCTGTCGTCGAAGGCCGGCGCCGCCAGTGCCATCAACCAGGCCCCGAAAAACGAAGCTGCCCACGCGACGAGTGGCGTGAGCAGCCAGCCCAGGAATCGGAGGACGAATTTCAGGAACCGCACGTCCTCATCCGGAGCCTCGAGAAGATCCCGCCTCCCAGCGTCTCAGGCATCTGGAACCCGGAACCAGGACCCTCACGCCCGCTTGGTCCCCAACCCCGTGATCACCGCCGTCAGCGCGATGGCCGGCAGGAACGCGACCGCGAAGGTCGCCAGATTCCAGCCCGCCAGCGGAACCCCGACCAGCACTCCCAGTGCCCCGAACACCCCGCTGAAAACCAGGGCCAGCAGCAGCACCACCACCGGGCTGGCTCCGCTCCGATTGGCCTGATTGGAGAGGGCGAACGCGCCCATCCACGGGAGGAAGGTTCCCACCATCCACCAGACCGGGTGATACCACCAGTTGCTTCCGCCGCCGATCTCGAGCCAACGATTGGTATAGGTCCCGAGCGGCTGGAGAATGGCGATGTCGAGCACCAGGAACACCACGGTCGCCGCCAGGCCGATCCCGGCCGCGCCCGCGATGCCCTCGACGGTGCGCGGCCGGGTCAGGATGCCGGGCAGCAGGGTGGTGATGGCGACGCCGAACAGCACGATCAGGCTCCGGACCAGCAGCTCGGGAGTGCCCTCCAGCGCCCGGGATGCCAGCGCGAACCCGAACACGAGCAGGGTCTGGATCACACCCAGGATGAGCGCGCCGCGCACTACGGACCGGAGCTCGGTATGGTCGGCAGCGGGGTGGGCCTGCACCGCACTAGTCATCAATCTCTCCCAGACGACATGGGATATGGGGATCGGCGTGAAAACTAGTTACTCACCCCTACCGTCCAAACCCGTAGATCACCGCCCCATCGGTGACCGCCCAGGCAACCAGGGCCGCGTACATCCGGCGCTGGTGCGACCGGGGAGTGAGCTGGGTAGCATGCTTGAGCCAGGGCAGCAGCACCAGGCCCCACGTGACAGCACCGGCGAGCAGCAAACCCAGCCGCAGCAGCCCATCGGGCTGATCCATCCAGCCCGCTTCGAGCCCGGCCCAGCCGAAGAGTCCGAATGCCAGCGCCACCGCCCAGAACGAGAGCACCAGACTGGCCCGAGGGCCCAGCACGCTGGCCAGGGTGCGGTCGCCCCGGCGCCGGTCTTCGTCGGCCTGGTAGAGCTGAGTCAGGGGGTAGAGCCCGGCAAACAACGGACAGAACCCCAACAGGACGATCTCGCCGGCCCGGCTGATGGGCAGGCCGCTCGCCGCCCAGCCGGCGAACGGCGTCAAGGTGCCGAAGCCCCACATGTTGATGAACCAGTCGATCCCGGCCACCGACTTGAGCCGGATGGGCGGCACCGAATAGAGAATGGAAAGGCCCATACAGCTGGCGTAGGCCTGCCAGTAGAGAGCGGGAAGCGCCGCGGCGGCACCCAGCCCGAACACCATCAGCGCGGTGCCGAAGGTGAACAGGTGAGGCGGGGGGTCGGGGGGCGCGCGGAGATAGGCGATGTCGCCTTCGTCGTGGTCGAAGGCCGAGTTGACCGCGAGCGTGCCCCCGTTCAGGCAGACCACCCAGAGCCCGATGCCTAACAGAACCTGCCGCAGGTCGAATTGCTCCAGTCCCGGCAGGGACACCGCGAGCACCGCACCGGTGGCCGCGTGGACCGCGACGATGGGCCACTCCGCGGGGCGCAAGTGCAGGAGGTAGTCGAGGCGTCGGCCAAAGAGCCGATAGCCGAGCTGGCGCACCGGGGCCGTCATGGCGCACTGCCGCGCAACACCAGCAGGTCGCGCTCCTGCTGGGTCAGCTCGCCGGGCGTGCTGGCCGCCGCGGCGATCACCCGCGCCAGCGGGTCGGCCAGCTCCTCGGGAGCGGCGCCCGGCAGGTGCTCGGCCAGGGCGGTGGCCTGTCCGCTCAGCTCGAGCGGGATCGGGTTGCTCACGTTGAGCCCCACCGCGGCGACCACCCAGGCCGGCTTCCCGCTCTCCCAGCGGGCCTCGCACAGGATCCCGGCCAGCTTGCGGCCGCCTAACAGGAGGTCATTGGGCCATTTGACCGTCAGCCGCGGGAGGCCGGGCAGCAGCCGCTCCAGCGCGTCGGCCACCGCCAGGCCCACCCGCAGGCTCAAGTACTCCATCCCGCTGGCCTCCGCCGGGCGGCAGATCACGCTGAGCCAGAGCCCGCCCCGGGGCGAATGCCAGCTTCGGCCTCGCCGGCCCCGCCCGGCCGTCTGCTCCCGGGCGGCCACCGCGGTCCCGTGGGGTGCTCCCCGCGCGGCCAGCGCGTGGGCGGTGTCCATGGTGGACGGAAGGGAGTCGTGCCACTGGACCATCATCGGCGCACCGCGTACCAGAGAATGGTGAAGGTTCCTATGGCGACGCAGTAGATCGCAAAGACGTGAAACCGCCGGCTCCGCAAAAGGGCGACCAGAAAGCGAATGGCCCAAATACCCGAAACCAGGGCGGCGACGAACCCCACGACCAGGCCGGCCGAGAGCAGATCGGTGCCGGGCGGTATGTGACGCGCTTCCAGCAACCCGCTGCCCGCCACGGCGATGATCGACATCAGAAACGAGAACTCGGCGGCCGGCCCGGGTGCGATGCCCAGCCAGAGCGCCGTCGCGATGGTGGTCCCGGAGCGGGAGATGGCCGGCAGGATCGCCAGCGCCTGGGCGACCCCGATGGCCAACGCGGCGCCGGCCCCGATCCGCTCCCCGGTCGCACGCTCCAGAGCCGGCTTGGTGAGCCAGAGGATCAGCCCGGTGATGATGAACTGGATCCCCAGGCTGATACCGGATTCGAAGGAGCGCTCGAAGAAATCGCGAAAGAACAGCCCGGCCACGGCTGCGGGCACCGAGGCGAGTAGCAGCAGTCCGGCATACCGCCAGGCCTCATGCTGGCGCGTCAGCAGGCCGTGCACCAGCGCCCGAATCCGGGACCAGTAGGCCACCAACACGGAAAGCAGCGTCGCGAGATGCAGCCACACTTCGACATAGAGACCCGGAGGACGGAAGCCGATCACCGCTTCGGCCAGCACCAGGTGCCCCGAGGAGGAAA
>DASWKS010000421.1:0-4609 GCA_036396495.1 Gemmatimonadales bacterium | reverse complement strand
GCAACCTCACCCGCGACGTATATTGGTTGATCCGCGAACAACATCGGAGCTGGCATGGGCCTGGTCCTCCTGCTGGGCGTCGTGCTCCTGGGGTATGGGATCTTCACGTTCAACCGGCTGACCCAGCTGCGCCAGCTGGGGGACAATGCCTGGGCTGATATCGACGTCCAGCTCAAACGGCGGCACGACCTGATTCCATCGGTGGTGTCGGTGGTGAAGGGTCACGCCGGGTACGAGCGGGGAACCCTCGAAGCGGTGGTGGAAGCCCGGAGCCGGGCGCTCCAGGCCAGCGGTCCCGCCGCCAAGGCCGCCGCGGAGAATCCGGTGGAAGGGTCGCTGCACCGGATTTTCGCCATCGCGGAGGCCTATCCCGAGCTCCGGGCGGTGCAGAGCTTCCGCGAGCTGCAGCAGACCCTGGCCGAGATCGAGGACCATCTCCAGAACGCCCGGCGCTACTACAACGCCGTTGTGCGCGACTTCAACACCAAGACTGCGCAGTTTCCCTCGAACCTGGTGGCAGGGACGATGGGGTTCCGGCCCCGCGAGTTCTTCGGGATCGACGACGCGTCGGAACGGCTGGTGCCAAGGGTGGAGACCGGCGCATGAGGCGGACAACCAGGCTCCGCCGCATTTCCTGGATCCTGTTCGCCTTTCCCGCCCTGCTCTCGGCCCAGGAACGCCTTCTCACCGTCGAGCGGTTCGACGCCGCGATCCGGGTTGACCGGGACGGCACGATTCACGTGACCGAATCCATCACCGCACGATTCACCGGATCATGGAACGGGATCTACCGCACCATTCCGGTCGAGTACCGCACCCCGCAGGGATTCAACTGGACCCTGGGCCTCGACCTGCAAGGCGTCACCGACCAGAACAATCAGCCGCTCCGGACCGAATCGAGTCGGGAGGGGCACTACATCAAGTACAAGATCTGGGTGCCGGGCGCGGAGAACGCCACCCGGGTCGTGGTGCTGCGGTACCGGGCCAGGAACGGGCTCCGGTTCTTCGAGGATCACGACGAGCTGTACTGGAACGTGACCGGGGACGAATGGGACGTGCCGATCGAGGCCGCCTCGGCGGTGATCGAGCTGCCCGCCCAGGCGCAAGGCGTGCGCGCCATCTCGTTCAACGGAGTGTACGGATCCACCGCCCAAGAGGCCCAGGTCGAGACCAGCGGGACGTCGGTGCGGATCACCATGCCGCACCGGCTGGAGTTTCAGGAAGGACTCACCGCGGTGGTGGGGTGGAACAAGGGCGTGGTGGCCGAGCCGACCGCGTCCGACCGCGCGGTGGGGTTTCTCCGAAGCAATTGGCCGCTCGCGATTCCGATCCCGGTCTTCCTGCTGGTCTTTTCGATCTGGCGCAAGCGGGGGCGCGATCCGAGAAAGCGGCCGATCTCGGTGCGGTATGAGCCGCCCGACGGGATCACCCCGGCAGAAGCCGGCACCCTGCTCGACAATTCCGCCGACATGCGTGACATCACCGCGACGATGGTGGATCTGGCGGTGCGGGGCTACCTCAAGTTCGAGGAGCGGGACGAACCCAAGCTGTTCGGCCTGCTGAGCGACAAGGAGTATTACCTGCACCGGCTCAAGCTGGAGCCGGAGTGGAACACGCTCGCGCCCCATGAAACCAAGGTCCTCCGGGGCCTCTTCGACGGACGGGGCGCCGTGGTGGCGCTGTCGGACCTGGAGGACGAGTTCTACAGCGAGCTCCCGGGCATCAAGAAGCAGATCTTCGAGCGGTTGCTGGGGCACGGCTTTTACCGGGCGCGACCCGATAACGTGCGCAGCGCCTGGGTGATCGGTGGAATCGTCCTGGGCGCGCTGTTGATCGCGGGCGGTGGCTCGATCGCCGGGCGGTTCTCGCTCACGCCGGTGCCGTTCGTGGTAGCCGGGGTGCTGTCGGGTCTGATCGTGCTCGGCTTCGGCTTGGTGATGCCGGCCCGCACGGAAGGCGGGACGCGCGCCCTGGAAAAGGTGCTGGGGTTCGAAGAGTTTCTGCGGCGGGTCGAGGCCGAGCACATGGAGCACGTGATGAAGAGCCCGGAGCTGTTCGACCGGTACCTGCCCTTCGCCATGGCGTTCGGGGTGGAGAAGAAGTGGGCCAAGGCATTCGAGGACATCTACACCCAGCCACCCACCTGGTACGTCGGGCCCAGTGTCACCCACTTCAACGTGGGCCGGTTCTCCAGCAGCCTCTCCGGGATGACGAGCAAGGTGAGCTCCACCATGTCCTCGTCGCCGCGAAGCTCGGGCGGCTCGGGGTTCGGCGGGGGCGGCTCGTCGGGTGGCGGAGGGGGTGGCGGGGGTGGCGGCGGTTTCTAGAGCCGGCGCACCTTGAGCGTCAGGCGGAGATCCTCGGGCCGCCGATCCTCCCCGGCCACCGGAGCCGGTTCGAGCGCCTCGGCTTCAATCTCATAAGGCCCCAGCACCACCTTGCTGCTCCCGATCTGCTCGGTCGGCAGGTGCAGGTCGAATGCCCGTTCGACCGCACCGGTGGCCGCCAGCGCGATGCGGGCGTCACCGGCCCAGACGCAGGTGACGTTGTTTGGGCAGCGGGAGTCTTCCGGCACGGCCAGGAAGCGCACCTGCAGGTCGGGGTTCCGGAGCCGGAGTGACTGGCCGATGGCCAGGGTGATTTCCGCGGGGGGAGCCACGTCGATGACGGCTTGAGGATTGGGTCCCCGCGAGTGATCGGGATCGGTCGACCCGCCGCAGCCCAGTGCCAGCGCCGCCGCCACACCGATGAAGTACCGCCGCACAAAGCCTCCTGAAACAAGAGTCCGGGCTGGGCACTATCCGGCAGTGCCCGTACCCAAAGATAGACCCCTGGAGTTCAGGAAACGTCACGTGCAAGCTTGACCGGTGGAGGTCGGGCGGCGAAATTTCCCGGTCTTTCCCGAGTAGCTCAGTTGGTAGAGCAGCTGACTGTTAATCAGCGGGTCGCAGGTTCGAGTCCTGCCTCGGGAGTTCCCATCAGACTATGATTGCCGACCCACCAAGCGCCCCGGAGGCCGAGCTTCCGGGGCGCTCGCTTGCCCACGTCCGGCGCTTTGCCCTGGGCCGAGCCGCCTCGGTGCTGGGCTGGCAGATGGTGTCGGTCGCGGTGGGCTGGCAGCTGTACGAACGCACCGGCGATCCCTGGTCACTGGGACTGGTGGGACTGGTGGAGCTGGCGCCGGTCATCGCCCTGCTCATTCCCGCCGGCATCCTGGTCGACCGGGTCCCCCGCCGGAACGTGGCAATGGGGGCCGGGTTGCTCTTCTCGCTGGCGGCGCTGGGCCTGGTAGTCGTAGGCCGCCCCGGAGTGCCACTCGCCTTCACCTACGGGATGCTGCTGGTGGTGGGTGCCGCCCGCGCATTCCAGGCGCCCGCGCTGGCCAGCCTGCTGCCGGAGCTGGCGCCGGCCGACCGGCTCACCACCGTGAACGCATGGATCGCCGCGACCTACGAGATGGCCGCGATCGGCGGTCCCGCGCTGGCCGGCCTGCTGATTGCGGCGACCGGCGGCGCGACCACCGTCTTCGCCCTCGCGGCAATCTGTACGCTGGGGTTCGTGGCCCTGATGGCGACCCTGCCGTCCCGCCGGCCCACCGGCTCGGCGGTACCCCATAGCGCCCGGGAGATCTTCGCCGGTTTCCGCTTCATCCGCCGGACCCCGGTCTACCTCGCCGCCATCACGCTGGATCTGCTCGCCGTACTGTTAGGCGGCGCGGTGGCGCTGCTGCCGGTCTATGCCAAGGACATCCTGGCGGTCGGCCCGGCCGGGCTAGGCTGGCTCCGCACCGCACCGGCCGCGGGGGCGCTCCTCATGTCATTGGTAGTGACGCGGCTCCCTCCCTGGCAGCGGCCCGGCCGGGTGCTGCTGACGGTGGTCGCGGGGTTCGGGCTGGCCACCATCGGATTCGGGGTCTCCCGAAGCTTCGCCTTGTCCTTGATGTGTCTGTTCCTGGTAGGGGCCTTCGACGCAGTGAGCGTGGTGATCCGGATGACGCTGGAGCAGGTCCTCACGCCGGACCCCCTGCGGGGGCGGGTGACCGCGATCCACTTTCTCTTCATCGGGTTTTCCAACGAGCTGGGCGCGTTCGAGAGCGGAGCGTTGGCGGCATGGATCGGTCCGGTGTGGGCCGTGGCCGGCGGCGGGATCGGTACGCTCCTGGTTGTCGGGGCGGTGATCGCGGTCTGGCCCGAACTCGCGAAGCTTGGACCGCTCAATAAGCTGAGACCGAGTACTGAGCACTGAGTACTGAGTACTGAGTTCTCCGCGGTCATCCCGAGCGAAGCGAAGGATTTGACGGGCGAGCGAGATTCTTCGCTCCGCTCAGTACATCGGCACGACTGGCGCCCGCTCAGGCCGGCGGTCCTCATGACCCAGGTGACCACCTCCCGCCGCGCCCGAACGGCCACCACTTTTTTCCCAGCAGGTCCTTCACCACTTGGAGATTGAGCGCCTGGTCGGCCACCAGCCGCTTGAGCTGGCGATTCTCCTCGTCCAGCGCCTTCAGCCGCCGCGCCTCATTGACCTGCAGGCCGCCGTACTTGCGCCGCCACCGCCGCCACCCTTGCCGAGGCCGGCCTGAAGGCGTTACCCATGGGCATGGCGTTCT
>DASWKS010000420.1:0-4809 GCA_036396495.1 Gemmatimonadales bacterium | reverse complement strand
TGCCGCTCCGGGCCTCTGCCGCGCTGATCGAGCGGGCCACCGTGCTGGTCACCAACGACTCCGCTCCGCTTCATCTCGCCGGGGCGGTCGGCACTCCGGTGGTGGCGCTCTTCGGGCCCACCGTGCCGGCGTTCGGGTTCGGGCCGACGGGAGCGGCCGATCGGGTCGTCGAAGTCTCCGGTCTGGCCTGCCGGCCCTGCTCCACCCATGGGCCGATGGTGTGTCCACTCGGCCATCATCGGTGCATGATTGACCTGCCGGTGAGGAGTGTCCTGGCGGCATTCGACTCGCGATTCGTGACCACTGACTAGAGACCGGAGACCATGAGATACGTCGTGGGGATCGACATCGGCGGCACCAATCTGGTCACGGGCTGCGTGGCGGAGGACGGATCACGGCTGATCGCGCATCGGACCGAGCCGACCCGGCCCGAGGAGGGCCCTGATGCCGTCGTAACCCGTCTGGCCGGCCTGGCCCGCGCCACCATCGACGAGAGTCGCCGGATCGACCCCGCCGGCGAGATTCTGGGCGTGGGCGTCGGGGCCCCGGGACCGCTCGACACCAGAACCGGAGTCATCTTCCTCACGCCCAATCTGGGTTGGGTCAACCTGCCGCTCCGCCGCCGCATGGCGGACCTGCTGGAGCTCCCTACCTCACTCGACAATGATGCCAACTGCGCCGTCTTCGGTGAATGGTGGCGGGGCGCCGCCCGGGGCAGCCGACACGCCATCGGCTTCACCATCGGGACCGGCATCGGGGGCGGCATCATCGTGGACGGCCGGCTCTATCACGGCGCCTCCGATTGCGCCGGAGAGTTCGGCCATACCACCATCGATCCCGAAGGCCGGCACTGCAAGTGCGGCAATTACGGCTGCCTCGAAGCCTATGCATCGGGACCGGCCATCGCGCTGCGCACCATGGAAGTGCTCTCATCGGGGGCCGACAGCCGCATCCCCGCCATGGTCGGTGGCGACCTCTCGAAGGTCACGGCCCAGACCGTCTACCAGGCCGCCCAGGAGGGTGATGCGCTGGGGCTGGAAGTGGTGCGCGATACCGCCAAGTACCTCGGGGTCGGCGTCGCCAACCTGGTGAACGTGTTCAACCCGGAGATCGTCGTGATCTGCGGCGGTGTGACGCTGGCGGGAGAGAGCCTCTTCGCACCGCTGCGGCAGGAAGTCGCCCGCCGCGCGTTCAAGCCCGCGGTGCGGGTCTGCCGGATCGTGCCGGGCGAGCTGACCGGCACGGCCGGCGTCTACGGCGCGGCCGCGAGCTTCCTGCAGCTGCGGCAGGATGATCGGGTTTCCCATCCCGGAGACCGGCCCGGTGCCTAAGGTCGGAGTGCTGGGTTCGCTGGTGTGGGACGAGATACATGGACGCGACCCGCTGACCGCGCCGGTGGAGGAGTGGGGTGGGATCGCGTACGCGCTGGCCGGCATGGATGCGGCGCTCCCGGCCGGATGGGAGATCGTGCCCCTGGTGAAGGTGGGACGCGACCTGGCGCCCCAAAGCCAGCAGTTCCTTCGCACGTTGTCGAAATTGGTGCCCGGGGCCCGTTGCATCGAGGTCCCGTCGCCCAACAATCGAGTCGTCCTCTATTATCAGGCCGCCGAGCGACGTTGCGAACGAATGTCGGGGGGAGTGCCCGGCTGGACCTGGCCGGAGTTGGGTCCTCTGGTACACGACCTGGACGCGCTCTACCTGAATTTCATTTCCGGCTTCGAGCTTTCGCTCGGGACGGCGGAGGCGTTGCGACAGGGATTCGCCGGGCCGATCTACGCCGACCTGCACTCGCTCTTTTTCGGCATGCGGCACGACGGGGTGCGGGTGCTGCAACCGCTGCCCGACCCGCTCAGCTGGTTCGGATGCTTCGACGTGGTTCAGATGAACGAGGAAGAGATGCGCCAGCTGTCCCACCAGCCGCTCGTGGCCGCCGCGACCGTCCTGGGTGCCGGGGCGCACACGCTCGTCGTCACCCTGGGCCCCCGGGGGGCGGTGTATGTGACGGACCGACGGACCGACGGACCGACCGGCGGCCCGCTTCGCACCGCCCTGGTCCCAGCACCGGCCATCGAGGCGGTTGACCCGACCGGATGCGGTGACGTGTTCGGCGCCACCTGTTGCGCCCGGCTGCTGGCTGGCGACGCCGTCGAGGACGCGGTGCGGATCGCCAACCGGGCGGCCGCCCGGAACGCGACCTATCGCGGCGCCACCGGGCTGGCGGCCCACCTGCGGGGCGAGCTGGTGGGGGCATAATGCACGTCGTGGACGTTCCGTCTTATCTTGACGATAAGGGGATCGACACGCTGGCCCAGGGACTCGGCGGCTGGCCGCCGGCCACCCGCCTCCTGTTCGATGCGCGGGCCACCAAGTGGGCCTCGCCGTTCGGCTTCACCGCGCTGCTGACCGCCGGCCAGGCGTTGCAGGAGCTGGGGGCCGAACCATCCCGACTGGCCGTTCCCGACAGCGACGACGTCCGGAGCTACTGGGCCAAAGCCGGCTTCTTCCGCCACGCGGCCGACCTGTTCGAGCTGCATGGCAAGGTTCCGCGTCGCGCGGCGGACGAGAGTTCCGACGTTCTCATTCCCATTACCCCGATCCGGGCCGCGGACGATGTCGTCACGCTGGTGAACGGATTGGGCGAGCGGGTCGCGGAGCTGCTGTCCGAGAACCTGAACCTGGAGGCTCGCGCCACTCCCCGGTTCGGCATGTCGCTCTCCGAGGCTTGTCAGAATGTGGTGGAGCACGCCGGCACCGGCGGCTGGGTCGCGGTGCACGCTTACAACTGGCGCAAACGCCTGGGGCGGCGGGTGGTGGTCATCGCGGTGAGCGATGCCGGTGTCGGATTCCGTGCCTCGCTGGACGCGGCTGAAGCCCGCAAGTACGGCGACCGCTGGAGCGATGCGGCGGCGCTGGAAGCGGCGTTGATCCACAACATCAGCCGCTTCCGCGATCCGGGACGGGGACAGGGGCTGGCCATGATCAAGCGATACCTGGGCGCCTGGCAGGGGAAGATCTCGATCCGTTCGGGTACCGCCCGACTGGCGATCGTCCCGGCCTGGGATGACGACATCCCGCTGGCCGAAGGGCTGGCTTTCTTTCCCGGGTCGCAGCTGCAGATCGTGATTCCGGAGCAGGGGGCCAAATAGGGGGAGACGGGAGAGGGGGAGGGGAGACGGGCTTAGCGGGGAACAGTTACCAGTGAACCGTAAACGGTGGAAACTCACGCGGTGATCCAGACTATCCGGCTGAACGACGTCCTTCGCGAGACCACGCAGCGCCCGCTGCGTGACCTGGTGACGCGTCCCACCGGTGCCGCGATCCGGGGCCGGATCCAGGAGACCATCCTCGCCACCGGCTTCCCCACCACCCGGCTCGACTTCAGCGGGGTCGGCTTCCTGGATTTCAGCTGTGCCGATGAAATCGTGGCGAAACTGCTGCGCGACAGCGCGGCCGACCATTACCTGGTGTTGTGGGATCTCGACGAAACCCAGGCCGAAGCGATCGACCACGTCCTGGAACGGCAGGACCTGGCGGTCGTCGCCGTCCCCCGCGGTGGCTCCCCGCTGCTCCTGGGCGCCGCCTCGGCCGAGCTGCGGCTGGCCTTCCGGGCCGTGCTCGAAGGTGGACCCGGTGATGCCGGCCGGCTGGCGAGCCGGCTGGCGTGGTCGCTCGAACGCGCCGCCGATGCCCTGCAGTTGCTCGCGTTGCGCCGCCTGGTCGTGGCGGCACACGGCACCTTCAGCCCCCTTCCTCTCCGATGAAGACCCATACGCCTGGCCTCTCCACTGTCGCCGTGCACGGCCCCGTCCACGCCCGTCCCGACTGGGCCCCGCTGGTCGCTCCGGTGTTCCAGTCCACCACCTTCGTGAATCCGGTCGGCGGCGAAGAGGAAGTGCTCTACACCCGCTACGGCAACAACCCCAACCAGGTGGAGCTGAGCCGCAAGTACGCCATGCTGGAAGGATCGGAGGATGCCGTCGTCCTCTCCAGCGGCATGGCGGCGACGGCGCTGGCGCACCTGGCCGTGCTGCGACCGGGCGATCACCTGCTCGCCAGTCGCTGGATCTACGGCGGCACCCAGCAGCTGTTCGACCAGGAATTCGGGCGGCTCGGCATCAGCGTGACCTATGTCGACCCGGAGCAACCGCGCCAGTGGCGCAAGCTCCTCAAGAAAACCACCCGGGCTCTGTTCATCGAAACCCCCACCAACCCGCTGATCCGGGTTCTGGACCTGGGGGTGCCGTCACAGGTGGCCCGGGAGTACGGCGTGGCTCTGCTGGTGGACGGCACCTTCGCCAGCCCGATGAACTTCCGTCCCCTGGAACACGGGGCCGACGTGGTCATCACCAGCGGCACCAAGTATCTCAACGGCCATTCCGACGTCATCGCCGGCGCGGTCGCCGGTTCCTCCGCGCTGATCGACGAGATCATCCGGCTGATGCGGCTTTGGGGTCCGGCGATCGACCCCCACCAGGCCTGGCTGCTCAATCGCGGGCTCAAGACGCTCGCGGTTCGGATGGAACGGCATAACGCCAACGGCATGGCGGTGGCCATGTGGGCCGAGCAGCGGAAGGGCATCGCCAGCGTGATGTATCCCGGGCTGCCCTCCCACCCCGACCACAAGGTGGCGGTGAAAGCGCTCGAGGGCTTCGGCGGCATGGTCGGCCTGCTCTTTGAAGGCGGCGCGCCCGGGAGTGAGCGGGTGCTGCGCCGGCTCAAGCTGATCACCCACGCGCCCAGTCTGGCCGGGGTGGAGAGCCTGGTCTCCGAACCCCGGGCCACGTCCCACCGGCAGCTGACGCCCGAGCA
>DASWKS010000419.1:0-2909 GCA_036396495.1 Gemmatimonadales bacterium | reverse complement strand
CCTCGGCACGGTACTGCTCTTCAGTATTGAAGGGGATAAAGGGGTGATCGCAACCACCACCGCGGGCGTGACCCTCGGTCTGATCCTGGGCGCATCCCTGGGGAAGGACGGCCCTGACCGCGCCGGCGGCGGCGCACTGCTGTTCGCTCCGGCACTGTTGTCGGGCGAGGGACGACCGCGGCTAGGCTTGCCTCTGCCCATGCCGGCCCGATTGCCGGCCGAGTCAGACCGAATCACAACGGGTTGGCGACTGTCCCTGTTGGACGCCCGTTTCTAAAGCCTTCGAGCATCCAGGCCGAAGGGTCGGAACGGATTCAGCGGATGACTCTGATTCGGCGGATCGACACCTACAAAAACAACAGGAATCCGGAGCATCCGTGGTTTCCGCTGCATCCGTTCAAAACGCTTTTCCTGCTGATGGACTACGCGCCGAGCGCAGATGGCTGAGAGCAGACGGTCGATTGCCGTCAGCGTGGAGCCCCGGCGGCCGGGGGCGGCGGGAGGCTCAAACCCAGCATCAGCCGCGCGATCAACTGTGCTACCCGACCGGATGGTGCCCCGCCCAGATTGCCGAGCACGGCCACGGTGATGTCGTCGTCGGGGTAATAGCTGAGCTGGGTGATGAACCCGTTGATCCCGCCGCCATGGCTGATGCTGCGATGACCTTCCAGGGTGCCGATTCCCAGACCGTAGCCGTAGGTGGTGACCGAGTCGTTATTGAGGCGAACCGGCGTAGTCATCCGGCCCAGCGACTCCGCATTCACCACCTGATTGCCGAACAGCGCCCGCCGCCAGGCCAACAGGTCGAGCACCGTCGAACACATCGCGCCCGCGGCACCGGGGGTGTTCATGCCGATGGGATCGTCGTTCATCAGGACCCCCTCGCGCACCTCGTACCCCTGGGCCCGGTGCGGAACGATGGGGCGCTCAGCGCAATAGGACGTCGCCCGCAGTCCCAGCGGCTCCAACAGCCGCTCCCGCAGGTACTTCCGGTAGGGCAGACCGGACGCCTTTTCCACGATCATCCCCAGCAGGTAATAGCCGGAGTTGTTGTAGAGCCACTTGGCGCCGGGCTCGAAATCGAAGGGCGCATCCTGGAACAGCGCCACCAGCTGGCTGTCGGACAGGTCCATCCGGGAGGCTTCGTTCCAGAACTTGGGCCCGAGCGAGGTGTAGCTTTTGATTCCCGAGGTGTGGGTCAGCAGGTGATGAAGGGTGACCCGATGGCCCTGGACCGGATAGCCCGGCAGCAGCTTGGCGAGCTCATCCTGGAGTCCGATCTTGCCGGCTTCCACCTGCTGCATGATGGCGGCGGCCGTGAACTGCTTGGTGATGGAACCGATCCGGTAGACGGTCTCGGCCGAGGCCGGGACTGAGTGCTCCACGTCGGCCAGGCCGTAGCCCCGGGCCAGGAGAATGTCATTGCCCCGCTGGACCGCGACCGACATGCCCGGCGTCTTGGAGCGCGCCATTTCGGCCTGGACCACCGAATCGATTCGGGTCAGCAGCGCGGCCCGGCCGTTCTGCCGAGCGGCGGCGGGTTGGACGACGGTGACCAGGCCCAGCGTGGCACCGAGAAGCAGGGAGCGATTCATGGGTTCCGATCGGCTGTAGATTGTATACAAAGAATTATACCGCGGATTCCCCAGAAGTCATCACCGGGCCGGCGCACCCCAGGCGCACGAGGGTCCCCATGGCATCGCTCCTTCCGCCCCAACGCGAATTGTTCGATATCCCGCGCGAGGTGAGCTACCTCAACTGCGGCTACATGTCGCCGCTGCCGCGGGAGAGCGTGGCGGTGGGACAGCGGGCAATGGCGCGGAAGGCCCGTCCCTGGACCATCCGGCCGCCGGATTTCTTCGAGTCGACCGACCAGGCCCGGGCCGCCTTCGCGCAGTTGCTGGGTGCTTCGGCCGACGACGTGGCGCTGATCCCGGCGGTGAGCTATGGCATGGCGGTCGCGTGCGCCAATCTGCCGCTCGGCGCCGGTCAGCAGGTGCTCCTGCTGGACGAGGAATTCCCCTCAGTAATTTATCCCTGGCGGGAGCGGGCTCGCGCCGCGGGTGCCCACGCCGTCCTCATTCCCCGACCGGCCGATGACGACTGGACCGGGGCCGTGCTGGAGCGGATCGATGGCCGCACCGCGGTGGCGGCCTTGCCGGTCTGCCACTGGACCGACGGCGCGCTGCTGGATCTGCCGCGGATCGGGACTCGGCTCCGCGAGGTGGGCGCATGCCTCGCCGTCGACGCCACCCAGTCCCTGGGGGCTCTGCCGTTCGACCTCGGGCGGGTGCGGCCCGATTTCCTGATCGCCGCGGCCTACAAATGGCTGCTGGGTCCCTACAGCGTGGGCTTCATGTACGTGGCCCCGAGGTGGCAGGGTGGAACTCCCATCGAGCACAACTGGATCACCCGGGAAGGATCGGAGGACTTCGCCGCATTGGTACAATACCGTGACGGCTTCCAGCCGGGCGCTCGCCGGTTCGACGTGGGCGAGCCGTCGAATTTTGCTCTGCTTCCCGCCGCCACCGCGTCGTTAGCTCAGATTCTGTCCTGGAATGTCGACCGGATCGCGACCACCCTGGCTGGGACTACCGCTGAGCTGGCCCGGCGAGCCGCCCGTTTCGGTTTCATCGCGGTCGACCCGGACCGCCGGGCGCCCCACTATCTCGGACTGCGGCTACCGGGCGGTCTGCCGGTGGGCCTGGGGGAGCGGCTCGCGGCGGAGCAGGTCTATGTCTCGACCCGCGGCACCGCGCTCCGGATCACGCCCCATGTGTACAACGATGCCGGCGACTTCGATCGCTTCGAGACGGCCCTGGAGGGGGCGCTCCGGCGCGGTTGACTTCCCTGACCAGGCTCAGCCGATCCTGGTCCACAACAGGATCACCCCGCAAAAGGAATTGGTC
>DASWKS010000418.1:0-5733 GCA_036396495.1 Gemmatimonadales bacterium | reverse complement strand
ATCTCTATTTCCTGGTGCGGAACGACGGAAAGTTCCTGGTGAAGCATCGCCAGGGGGCCGAGACCCATTCCATCACCGATTGGACCGCCCACCCGTCCACCGCGCGCCACACGGCGGCGAGTGGCGCCACGGTCAAGAACGTGCTCGCGGTGACCGCCGGGGAGGACAGCGTCCGGATGTTCGTGAACGGCCAGCAGGTGAGTGCGTATCCCGCCACGGTGATGAAGGTGGATGGCGTAGTGGGACTGCGGGTCAATCACAACTTGAATCTGCATGTCTCGAGGCTGGAGCTCACTAAATAGGTCGAAGGCGGTCGAAGACCGCCTTCGACCGCCTTCGACCTGTTACCGCAGCACTTTCCCCAGGTAATGATCCGACTCGATCGAGTCGGCGGCTTTCTTCAACAGCGCCTGCTGCTCGGCGGTGAGTCCCAGCCGCTTGGCCGCTACCAGCACTTCGGCCAGGTAATGATCCGACTCGATCTCAGGCGCGGCTTCGAGGGTCCGGGTCACCACAATCGGGGCGCTGCTGCGGCCCAGGGCGGCGATCAGCACCCCGGCCCGGTAATGATCCGATTCGATCGTGCGCACCGCCGCGAAGAACGGCTCGATGGCCGACCCGTCGAGCGCCTTGGCGAGCAGCACCTGCTTGAGATACTCGCCCAGGTAGTGATCCGATTCGATGGTCTGGGCGGCGGTGAGCGCGGCCGCCAGCAGCTCCGGCTCGCCGGCGAACTCGGGCACCAGCTGGCCCAGCACCTGGGCCTTGTAGTGATCGGATTCGATCTGCTTGGCGGCGGTGAGGTAGTCGGCCAGCAGCTCGCCTCGCACCGTGCCGGTCTTCACCAGACCGCCTAACAGCGTGGCCAGGTAGTGATCCGACTCCATCCGTGAGGCCCGCTGGAGCAGGGAGCGGGTGGCGGCCGGCTCGAGCGAGCCCGACGCCAGGATCCGGGTGAGCGTCTGCGTGACGTAGTGGTCCGACTCGATGCCGTCGGAGGCAGTGAGATAGGCCGCCCGGGCCTGGCTGCCGTTCAGGGCCGATCCGGGGACCGCGCCGAGGATCTGGGCCAGATAGTGATCCGACTCGATCCGGCGTCCCGCTGAGCCGATCACCTTCGCGGCCGCGGCGTCGTCCAGCCGGGAGCTGGCCAGCAGCGCCATGAAGTATTTGCTCTGGGCCCAGTCGCTCCCGATCTCGTCGATCTCGGCCAGCACGCCGTCGATGCCGGCCCGCTGCAGGATCCGGCGGGTGCGGTCCTCGGCGTCGTGCCCCGAGCGGCGGATGTATTCGAGAACCACGATCCCGCGCCACCGCTGGGCCTCGGCGTCGAGCTCGGCGGGACGGTCGTCGATAAAGTAGCTGCGCTCCAGCTCGCCGTTGCGGGACCGAACCAGGTAGCGCCGCTCGCGATCCCCCACGGTGTGGGTTACCTCGAACCGGCCGCTCCGGGTAAAGCCGGCAACATCGTTCTCCTCGGCGTTGAACCGGACCAGGCCCGTTACGTGGATCACCACGCTGCAGTCTAGGCCAGACCAGACCACGTAGCTGTTGCCGTCGCCGTCCTCACCGGTACCCGAACCGGAGAACGACATCGATCGGCTGACATTCACCTTGCGGTTGCGTCCGGTGGAGCTGGTGGCGCAGAGGGTCTGGCCCTGGGACTGCTGGGCCCCGATCGAGCCGGTCATGATCGGACCTGGCATCATCGCGAGCGGGGTGGTCGAGGCTGACGCGGCTTCGTCGAAGGCCGCGCCAACGGGGTTCGAGGCCACGGCGAACGGGGTCACCGGCACCGGTCCGGTCTCGTCGACGTACGCGACAATCGGGGCGGGGTTTTCGGCGATCGTCGCGGCGGCCGGCGACAGCGCCGCCACCGGGAGCACCACCACAGCCGCGCCGAAGCCTAACGCGGCGGCGGCCCCGGTACTGATGGGATTGCGCCGGCGGCCGGCATCGAGAATCGCCAGCAGCCGGGTGGAGAGCTGGGACCGGCGGGCCATCGCCAGACTGGCGGCGCCGGTGGCGAAGGGCACCCGCGCCAGATGCGCGGTCTGCAGCAGCTCCTCGGCGTACTCGCTGGGACGGGCGCCGGCCCGAAGCACGATGTCGTCGCAGGCATGTTCCCGCTCCACCCGGGTGCGCCACAGGGCGACCCACGCCAGCGGGTTCATCCAGTAGAGCGCGCACGCGATCCAGCCGACCGAGTGCGTGAGACAGTCGCGCCGCAGGACGTGGGCGAACTCGTGGATCAGCACGTCGCGCCGATGGGAGAACGACCATTCGACCCCAGCGGCGGGAACCAGCACCACCGGATGGAGGATCCCGACTGTGGCCGGCACGGTGAGATCGGGACTCTCCCGTACTTCGGCCGGAATGGTGAGCCCGGCCAGGGCGGCCGCTTCATCGATCAGCTCGTCCCACTCGGGCGACAGATCCCGGCTAGCTCGCCGAGCCAGCCGGGCGGCGCGGGCGTGGCCCAGCACCAGCCAGAGCAGGAGCACCGCGCTCCCGATCGCCCAGATCTGAAGCAGGCGAATCGTCGGGCTGGTGGTTGGGCTGAGTGAAAAGCTGGGCGCCGCCCAGTCGGGAGCCAGGTTCGTGGGTGGTTCCACAACGTAGGCCTGTGCCGTGGGTGGTTCCATGACGGGGATCGGTGCCGCGGTCGCGACCGGCGTCTCGGCAGAAGGCAAATCCGCGCCGGCGATGACCGGCCCGGATCCGGTAGGGGCAGCAGCCGGCCCCGCCAGGACCGGAGCCATCGACACGGGGGTGGTAGGTTGCCACCGCACCACGGGGACCTCTGGAAGGATGAATCCGAGCACCGGCAACAGCAGGAGCCCCACCAGCCCGGCCGACCAGGCCAGATGACGCAGCGCGGCCGACGCGCGCGCGAACAGGGCCGAGGCCACCGCGGCCATCACTAGGACCACCACGCCCTTGGCGGCGAGGGTCAGCACGAATTCCATCGAGGCCATGTCAGCGGCCCTCCTTCCGAGCCTTGTCGATCAGGCGGGACAGGCGATGCAGCTCCGCCTGGGAGATCCCGGGGGTGGCATCCAGCAGCGCCGCCATTGCCTGAGACGTGGAACCGTTGAAAAAAGTTTGCACCAGGTGCTGGAGGGCGCCTTCGCGGGCCCGTTCCCGGGGCATGGTAGGCAGAAAGACGTAGCGGGGGCCGTCCGGCTCGTGCCGGAGGTGTCCCTTCTCCTCCAGCACCCGCAGGTGGGCCCGCACCGCGCTATAGCTGGGTGGGTCGTCCAGCTCGGCCATCACCTCGGCGGCGGTCGCCCGGCCGAGCCGGTAGATGACCGCCATGATCTGGCGTTCGCGGCGACTGAGATCGAGCGGAGCTGCTGCGGTCATGAGAATCACCTGAGAACGGTTTCGACGTTGACCAGGCTGACCACCGGGCTGGCCTGGAGGGCGTGGCGGATGATGGGAACGTGGCCGGCACCGATGATGACTAGGATCCGCTCCTCCGGAGAGCGAATCAGGCGAACGATGTTGCTGTAGATCCGGAGATTGCGATTGTACCAGCCGCTCAGAAACCCGTCGGTGCCGAAGTAGTTGCCGACCTCGCCGTTCAGGAGATTGCCGACCAGGTAATGGCCGTGCCCCAGCGCCAGCCGCTCCTCGCTGTTGATATAGAGGAGCGTTTCGCGCAGGGAACGGCTGGTCTTGAGCGAATCATCGTGGCGGTAGAGGGCGGTGAAGCGCGCGTCCCAATCGCTCGCCAATGGGCCGGGGCGCAACGCCGCCTGTTGCCGGTTGTATTCCGCCTCGGTCATGGCCGAGTCCAAGCGCCGTGCCGGCGCGTCGATGGCGAAGACACCGGAGTGGCCCAGGCGCTTGGCCAGCCTCAGGCCGACCTGATAGATCTCATTCCGCAGGGTATCGGTGCCGGCCCCGGGGTAGAGTCGGAGGAGCGAATCGAGACGAGCCTGCCGGTCGGGCCGGTGCTCGACTGCGATTCTCGTGGGACGCCAGCGGGCCAGGCGGTCGACAACATCCTCCAGCTCGCGCTGCCGCTCCTGAGAGCGTATGTCGAAGCGGAAATGCGGTTTATAGGAATCGAGCCCGGCGTCCTGGAAGTGGAACACGCCCAGGACCACGACCTGGGCCCGGGGATAAGATTGGAAGTCCTGGACTGGACTCTGGCTCTCCCCTTGGCCGGGAAGCATGGCCGAGAGGATCAGGGCGGCGGCCCAAACGGGTCGATGCTGGAAAACTAGCACGCTGCTAAATTTCCAGCACCAGTCCGATTTGTCAATGGGTGCCGGGAAACCACGGGGGGGGAGGCTGCAATTCAATGAACGATGACCGGGTGGTCCGCCTGCTGGAGGAGATCCGCGATAACCAGCGGCAACTGCTGGAACAATACCAGCTGGCACTCCAGAACCAGCGGCAATCGATTGAGATGCAACGGGCTGCTATGGCCCGCCCACGAGGTCTGCTGGTTGCGGTCGGGGTCATCATCGTGATTGTGGCCGGCATCGCCCTGGTTCTGCTGCGATACGTCCTTCGGCATTATGCCTGACCCATCATGAGACGAGCTCATGCGGCGGTGAGCTTCGCCGGTCTGGGCATCGGGTGCTTCGTAGCCCATCTGGCGCATATCTGGTGGAGTCTGACTCTGGGGCCATCACCGGGTCACCGACGTCGACGCCATATTGTTCTGGCCTCCCTTCTTTGCGGGGATCGCCTGGTTAATAGCGGCGGTCCCCTAGCCGCGGCAGTTCAGCCTGGCTGTCCAGCGCTTGGGTCTGGTCGGGTTTCTCGCCGGTTCCGGGCTGTACGCCGTCGCAGTCTTCAGTGCGCTCGCCGGTTGGTTCCTCTTCCAATCCCGGGGCTCGCTGCTGATGCTCGCCCCTGGCAGCGATCATCGGTGTGGTCGCGGGCGCGCTCTACCGGCTTGGTTGGCGCCTCGGCCTTCTTACGACGTCCGGACCGGCGTGGTGGCGAACCGTTCCCCGGTTTGTGGCTCCGGTGCTGCTGGACGCGCTGATGCTGGGGGCGCTGCCGGCGATCGCCCCACCGGTGGCGTACCGCTACATGAACCCGAGGTACCAGAGCCGCTGGACGGAGCAGGTCCTCAAGCAGGTGCACCCGGGTGACACATTGCTCGTCATCGAGCGTCAGTTGCCTGGGTTGCTGTCGCCGGCGGCGTTGCAGGGGGCGTCGGGCGCGATCTCCGGCAGTTGGGGCGATGTCGAGTATTCGATGGAGTATCGGGCGGGGACCGTGCACTCGAACCAGCTCGGGTCCCGCTCACCCCTTGACGGTCACTTAGAGGCTTTCGAGGTGCCGACGATTACGAAGCTGGGCGGTTGCGGTGAAAGTGTTTCGCGTGATCGAGTATCGAACACGAAGTGCTGGCGCGGGCGGAGCGCCCCCAGCGCCGGCGCCGTCATTCACGCCCCCGCGCAATGTTCTGCATGTAATTCAAGTATCCCGTGATATCACTGCATATCGCCGATCCAGTCGGGTTGGTTCTCTCATCGCGTGATCCTGGAGTGGTGCCGCGCGAATCTGGTTGTCGCCAGCCCGATTCCCCGCCGCATAATGCCGGTATCCATGGTTATCCCCGCGGACGGGTCGGGTGGGCCCAAGCTCCTGTCGCGACTGAACGCCGCGCTCCGCCGTCACCAGTTATCCCGGCGTACCACGCAGGCATACGTGTCATGGGTCCGCCGCTTTGTCTACTTCCACAAACTCCGCCACCCGGATGGC
>DASWKS010000417.1:0-16308 GCA_036396495.1 Gemmatimonadales bacterium | reverse complement strand
TTCCAGGCCTTCGGCCTGCCGCAGGACTCCGGCTGGTTCCGACTGTCGGTGGGTGCGGTCTCGCTCACCGACATTGCCCAGTCGTTCCCCCGGCTCCAGGCGCTGCTCGACCGGATGAAGTAGGCGATGCGCATCCTCGTGACCGGCGGCGCGGGATACATCGGTTCCCACACGGCGGTCGTGTTGCTGGAAGCCGGGCACGACCTGGTGGTGGTCGACAACCTGAGCAACAGCAAGTACGAAGCGGTTCACCGGGTGGAGCAACTGACCGGGCGGGAGGTCGAATTCCACCAGGTCGATCTGCTGGACCAGCCCGGGCTCGATGCGGCGTTCGCCGGCGGGATCGACGCCGTGATCCACTTCGCCGGCCTCAAGGCGGTCGGGGAGTCGGTGAGTCAGCCGCGGCGCTACTATCACAACAACGTCAGCGGCACTCTGGTGCTGTGCGACGTGATGGAACGCCACGGCGTCAAATCCATGGTGTTCAGCTCGTCCGCCACGGTCTACGGCGATCCTCACACCGTCCCGATCACCGAGGACTTCCCCCTCCAGGCGACCAACCCCTACGGCCGCTCCAAGCTGATGATCGAGGATATCCTGCGCGACCTGCACCGGGCCGATCCCGAATGGCGGGTGGGAATCCTGCGCTACTTCAACCCGGCCGGCTCGCACCCGAGCGGGCGGATCGGGGAAGACCCCAACGGGATTCCCAACAATCTCCTGCCCTACATCTCCCAGGTGGCGATCGGCCGACTGCCGGAGCTGCCGGTACACGGCTCGGACTACCCCACCCCTGATGGCACCGGGGTGCGGGATTATATCCACGTCATGGATCTGGCCCAGGGCCACGAGCGCGCGCTGGCAAAGCTGCAGCGCTCGGCGGGCGTCTTCACCTACAATCTCGGGACCGGCCGAGGTTATAGCGTGCTGGAGATGGTGGCCGCATTCGAACGGGCCTCCGGTCGCGAGGTGCCCTACCGGATCGGGCCCCGTCGGAACGGCGACGTGGCCGCGTGCTATGCCGACCCTTCGCGGGCCCGGGTCGAGCTGGGCTGGACCGCGGTGCGGGACCTCGACGCCATGTGCGCCGACACGTGGCGCTGGCAGGTCGGGAACCCCGCCGGGTACGGCAGCGACTGAACGTGCTCGGGGGCTAAACCCTCCTGTCCACTCCGGCATCTCACCGATGTGATCACGAGGGCCCTGTCGCTCGCTACCATGACCGGCGCCGTCCCGGCGGACCCACCCACTCCGGTGCCAGCCGAGCTGGCGCGAATCCGCGCGGCCCAGGCCGGCGATGCTGGGGCGTTTCGGCTGGTCTATGATGCCCACGTGGGCCGGGTTCACGCCCTCTGTCTGCGGCTGACTGGCGAGCCCGGCTGGGCGGAGGAGCTGACCCAGGATGTGTTCGTCCGGGTGTGGGAGCGATTGGCTAGCTTCCGGGGCGACAGTGCCTTTGCGACCTGGCTCTATCGGTTGGCCATGAATGAAGTGCTGATGGCACTTCGGACCACCCGGCGGCGGGAGCTCAAGGTCGAGCCCCGCCATGAGCCGCCGGAAGCGCAAGCTGGTGCGGCACGTGAAGCCGAAGCCGCGATCGACTTGGAGCGGGCCATAGCGGGGTTACCGGAAGGATGCCGGAACGTGTTCGTGCTCCACGATGTCGAGGGGTTGCGGCACGAGGAGATCGCCCGGCTCACCGGAACCGCAGTGGGAACCAGCAAGGCGCATCTCTTCCGGGCTCGCCGCCTGTTGCGTGAGGTCTTGGACCGATGACCTGCGAATCCGTTCGCGATCTGCTCGATCAGTACGTCGCCGGCGCAGTGGACGCCGAGGTCGCCGTGGCTATCAGGGGTCACTTGATGTCGTGCCAGGAGTGCGGTGCCGACGAAGCCGCGGCCCGCTTCCTGGCTCCTCGGGTGGCGGCCCTCCCGCGCGCCGTGGCTCCCAGCCGTCCGCTGTGGACCGGGATCGAATCTCGCCTGAAGCCGAGGAGCCGGGGCCTCGCCCTCAGATGGCTCCCCCTGGCTGCGGCGATCGGGTTGATCGTCGGAGCTGGCTGGTGGAGTCAGAGAGGAGCGGGTCGCGACCAGCAGCTCCCGACTCCAGAATGGGACCAGTCCCGCACCGTCGTTTACCAGATGGCCGCTTCCGAGCTCGAGGCGTCCCTGCTGGGCGAGGGGAGAATCGCGGCGGCCGCCGCTCCGGCCGTGCGTCGCGATGTGCAGACCCTGGACGCCGCTATCGAGGAGACCTCGAGCGCCCTCCAGGCCGATCCCGGGAACGAGGTCCTGCGTCAACTCCATCTGTCCGCCCTTCGCCGCAAGCTCGATGTCCTGCGGCGGGTGGCAGCGCTCCACGTGGAGAGCTGATGCTCCGGTGCGTGGTGATCGCCCTTCTCCTACCCGGCGCCCTCGCGGCACAGGAGAAGGTGAATCGGGGCTGGTCCATCGACGCCGACGCCTCCATCCGGATTCATCTCGCTGCCGGCCGGCTCCGCATCACTGGGTGGGCCCATGACTCGGTGGCCGTCACCGGGGGCATCCCCGCGGGTGGAGGTTCCTTTTACGGTGGCGGCCGAGCCAAGGGATCCAAGCTGGGGGTGGAGACCAAGGACTGGTCCGGCTCCGGGCCTGCATCCACCCTGGAGGTGAGCCTTCCCCGGGCCGCCCGCCTCTGGGTCAAGACCGCCTCGGCCAGCGTCGAAATCACCGGCGTCGAGGGGGAAATCGACCTGACCTCGGTGAACGGCACGCTCACTGTCAACGGAGCGCCCCGGGTCCTCACCGCCGAGACCATCGATGGATCGGTGATCGCCGAGGGAGGCAAGGGCGTCCAGCGGCTTCGCACCGGCGGAGGCAGTATCGTGGTGCGGGCTGGTGGCGGTGACATCACCGCGGCGACGGTCGGCGGGTCCATCGACGTGGCAGCCGAACGGCTGGAGCGAGGTCGGCTCGAGACCGTGACCGGCCCCCTGAGTTTCAGCGGCAACGTGGCGCTCGGCGGTGCGCTCGAGGCGGAGACTCACTCGGCCGACATCACGCTCCGGTTCGTGGGGCCGGTCGATGCCGAGCTGCTGCTGGCCACCATCGGCGGCGTGATCTACAACAAGCTGGTCCCCAAAGGCAGCGCCATCAAAGGGGGCAAGCCGCTGTCGTTCATGATGGGGACCGGCGGTGCCCAGGTGTCGGCCCGTTCCTTCAAGGGTGCGATCACGGTCAGCCGATAAACCTCGCCGTCGCGCGCGGCATCTCATTGGAGTCGCGAGATCCACTCCAACCTTCGAGGTGAAACATGCGCGCACTGACACCGGTTCTTTCGACTCTGGCCGCGCTCTCTCTGCTGGCGGCGGCTCCCGACGTCGCCCAGGCTGGTCCGCCCTGGATTTCCATCGAGCTGCCGGCCAACCCCTACGACGCGTCCACCCGGGGCGCGTATCTGCTGGTGCATGCCTTCCACCACGGCACGCCGATCGGCTTTCCAGTGAGCGGACGCGCCGAAGGCATCGTGAACGGTGAGCGGAAAAGTGTGACGCTCAAGTTCGAGCGCACCGAGCGCCCCGGCGTCTACGCCATGAAGAACCAGTGGGGCGACGTGGGTGAGTGGACCCTGATGATCACGGTCTCACAGGGAAAGGATGACGGCGCCACGGCGCTGGTTCAGATCTCCGAGGGGCAGGTCTTCTCGGTCGCCGTGCCAACCGAAAAGCGGGGTGAGTGGACGGTGCCCAGGGCCGTGACTCTGGCGGATGTCGAGGCCACACTACGAGATCGCCCAACCCGGGTTGCCGTTCGCCGTTAAATGATTGTGTGGAACTCCGCCATGTATTTTAGTATGTTGCCAGGGTGCGAGTTCCACGCCGGCTGGGTCCGGGACGGCCTCGAGGGCCGCTCCCGGATATCCAGCATCCGCTCACCCGCCAAATCCGGGACCTGATCGATCAGGCCCACCTCGGCAATCTCCGGGAAGCGGCCCTCCACACCGGGCTGCCTTATGCTACGCTGAGGGACCTTTACGCTGGCCATACAGCCAGCCCTGGCCTCCGAACCCTGCAGGTCATCGCCCAAGCCTACGCCCTCCCGCTGGAGTGGTTCACCGGCGAAGAGACGGTGCCTCCCCGCCTCGAGATTGCGGGTGAGCTCCCCCCCGATCCGGAATATGGGAGGGGCCGAAGGGGCCGCCGGCTTCGGATCCCCCTCGCCGCCTGGCCGTTGGCGCATTGCTTTCTTCAGCTGGAACGTGAGCTCTCGGCCCAGCCGCCGCATCGCTCCCGGCCCATCTTCGGGGCAGTCAGTGACGCCGACGAGTGCCGGCAACTGCTGACCGCGTTCCTGTTCGGCCCCTTGCTCGAAGCCCAAAGCGAAGGTTTGCTGCTAGTGCTCGGCGCCGAGCCGCCCTTTCCGGGCGCGGCGGCGCGGCCGACTGCTGAACAGGAGCGGGACTGGGTCGCGGTGCTGCGTGACCTGGGACGCTTCTGGGAGCGCACCTTGTCTGCTTCCTTGCTGCGATGATGGAATCCGAGATCCTGCTGCGTTATCGAAGCGAGCTGGACCGACTGGGGCGAAACGACGCCGAGGCGAGCCGTCGCTTCAACCTGCTTGCGGCGGCCCGGGGCGGGTCCTTCCTGGCCGCGATCGCGCTGCTGTGGCTGGGCGCCATTCGCGGCTCGCCGCCCCTCCAGTGGGCCTTGTTGCCGCTGGCGGCCTACGTCGGATTCATGATTGTCCACGAGATCGTGGTACGGCGGCGCGACCGGATACGGCGGGCGGTCGCCTGGTACGAACGGGGCGTTGCCCGGCTGGAGGACCGCTGGGCCGGCGGCGGCAATGGAGGGGAGCCGTTCCGGTCCGACGATCATCTCTTTGCCGACGATCTCGATCTGTTCGGCCCGGGGTCGTTGTTCGAATTGCTTTGCACGGCAGAGACCTCAGCCGGCCGCGAGACCCTCGCCGACTGGATCAAGGCCCCCGCTCTGCCGGGGGAGGTGACCCGGCGACAGCAGGCCATCGCCGAGCTGCGGAGCCGTGAAGGCCTGCGGCTGGACGTGGCGGTGATCGGGTCGCAGGTCGGGAAGGGCATGGAGCGGGATGTGCTGGCCCGGTGGGGCACGGCACAGCCGCTCGACCTGCCTGCCTGGGCGGCGCCCGCCGCCCTGGGTATCGCCCTCGGGAACGTGGTCGCCCTGGCGGGCGCAATCTGGTACGGGTGGTCGCCCTGGGTTCCGACCGGCACTATTCTCGCCGGGGTGGTACTGGCGGGGTTACTGCGCGAGCGGGTGCGGGGGATCGTCGCCGCGGTAGAGCGGCCGCTGCGGGACCTCGATCACATGGCCAGCCTGATCGCCCGGCTGGAGCAGGAGTCGTGGACCGCTCCGTTGCTGGCCGAGATCGCCGGGCGGCTGCGCGGCAGCCACCAGCCGGCCTCTGGCGCGCTCGCGGGTCTCGACCGCCGAGTGGGGCTCCTGGATTCCCGCCGCAACCAGCTCTTCGCTCCTTTTGGGGCGCTGCTGCTCTGGACCACCCAGCTCGCCCTCTCGATCGAACGGTGGCGCAGGCGGCACGGTGTCCGGGTGGGCCAGTGGGTGACCGCGCTGGGGGAGCTCGAAGCGCTGGCCTCGCTCGCCACCTACTCGGCGGAGCACCCCGGTGACGCCGAGCCCGAGCTGGCCGAGGGAAGCGAGGCCGTGTTGGAGGCGGAAGCCCTGGTCCACCCGCTGTTGCCGCGCGGCCGAGCGGTGCCTAACGACCTGACACTGGGTGGCGGTAGACCTCGGGCGCTGGTGGTGAGTGGGTCCAACATGTCGGGGAAGAGCACCCTGCTGCGGGCCGTCGGGGTCAACGTGGTGCTGGCTCAGGCCGGCGCGCCGGTGAGCGCGCGCCGTTTCCGGCTCTCGTCCCTCCGGATCGGGGCCTCATTCCGGCCCCAGGATTCCCTGCAGCAGGGGCAGTCCCGGTTCTACGCCGAGATCGGCCGGCTCCGGCGCACGGTGGATCTGCTCCAGGGCGAGCGGCCGGTGCTGTTCCTGCTCGACGAGCTGCTGAGCGGCACCAATTCCTACGACCGCGCCCTGGGGGCCCGCGCGATCGTGGAGCACCTGGTGCGACGAGGAGCGATCGGATTGGTCACCACGCACGATCTGGCGCTGGCCGAGATCGCCGAGGCACTGGCCCCGGACATGGCCAACGTGCACTTCGAGGACACGCTGGAGGACGGCACCCTCCGGTTCGACTACCGGCTGCGGCCCGGCGTGGTCCGGCGGAGCAATGCGGTGGAACTGATGCGAGCGGTCGGACTACCAGTCTGAACAGCTAGTACTCAGTCCTGAGTACTGAGTCCTGAGTCCTGAGTAGGGAGTAGGGAGTAGGGAGGCCTCTCGACGGAAACCTCAGAGGCGGAATCTCAGGCCCAGCGATACGATCGGGTAGTATTTTGCCCACTTCTCGTCGTCGATGGCCTGCTGCAACTCCAGCTCCTCCATCGCCACGTTCTGGTCCAGCACAACGCGTTCGGGTCCGGTCAGGGAGCCGCCGCTGGCGCTGAGCTGGACGGTGGGATGCCCGGCGAACATCACGCCGACGTCAAATGTCACCGCCACGCGGCCTCCGCTCGCCACGCCCAGCCCGACCCACGGCATCCACTTCCGATCGTAGCGCAGTTCGCCGACCAGCTCTCCCACTTCGGAGGGTTGGTAGCTCTGTCCCCCTACGACGATGGGTTGGTCCAGCACGCCGAGCCCTTCGGCCCGGGACACCGCGTAGGCCAAGCCCCCGCTCAACCGGAACACCTTGCCCAGCGGGTAGACGTCCAGCCCCAGCTGCGCATTCCGCAGCTTGGGTTTGAGATCGTAGCGAACGCCCTCGACCAATTGATCGTTGCGGCTGTAGTTGAACAGCATATATCCGCCTCGGAAGCCGAGGGAGCCGGTCCGATAGGAAAGCTCCGCTCCCAGCCCCAGCGTCGAGGCGACCCCGGAGACGCCCAGGCCCTGGGCTGAAACCGGTGCGACGCCGGTGAACAGAAGCAGACAGGCAATCCAGCGGGTTCTCACGTCAATCCTCCCCGGGAAGGGGCCGCGCCACCAAGACCGCGGTCGCCGCCAGCAATGCGGTGGCGATCGCGAGCTCGAAGAGCGCGGAGCGGGTCAGTTTCCTGGCAGCCTCAGCGCTGCCCAGAGTGGGACGCACCACCCGCCAGTTCCATGCCCCGAATCCCGCCACACCGCTCAACAGCACCAGCTTGAGCAAGAGCGTCCGGCCCCATCCTGAAGTCCAGAGACCGCTTAGCGAACCCTCCAGGAACCGCCACGAGAGCAGGGTGCCGGCCAACACCGTGACGCTGGCTCCCACCAGCGCAACCGGGTGAAATGCGTGGGTCAGTCTCGCCACGGTTCGGCCCCGCGCTTCGGCCGGCTCGGTACGGGACGGGATCAGACCAGTCAGGAGCAAGACCATGAGGGTCCCGATCCAGGCACCTGCTCCCAGCACATGGAGGGCATCCAGCGGATAGCCCCACGAGCCGGCTCGCTCGGCGCCGGAGGCGTGCCCGGTCAATGGCGCCGCGAGAACCACCGCCGAAGCGCCGGCGGCCGCGGAGAGCCAGCCGGCGGGCGCGACCCGGGCGAAGAAGGCGCCGGCCGCGGCGAGGCCGGCGGCCAGAACCTGCGCCACCCAGCCACGACCCCAGCCGGTCCCGATGACGGTTCCAAGCAGCTCGAGGGTGATCGACTCGCCCGGCTCGCTGAAGCTCCGGGCCTGCATCAAGAGGCGCAGCCCGGCCAACAGGATGAGAGCGACTGCCGCCACCGCGCCGAGGGTCGCGGCCCGGCGGGACGTGGCCGGCGGCACCGGCTCCCCCCCGCGCGCCAGCGGAGCGAGAATCCCAAACCGGAAGACGCTCGCCCCGATCACCAGCAGCATGGCCCCGTAGGCCAGCCAGCGGGGCGCGGCGTCCACTATTTGGCGATCGAGAACGTGTAGGAGCCGCGGATGGCGTGACCGTCCTTCCCCGCGGTCTTCCACTTGACCAGGTAGGTCCCGGGGCCCATCGCACCGGTCACCTTCGAGACGACGGAGTGGGCGTCGTCGGTGGGGCTGGGCTTGCTCAGTACCACCTTGGCGCTGTCGGCGCCCTGCAGGGTAATGGTCGAGAGCCGCACCTCCGGCTTCTCGCTGAACCAGAGCCGGACTTCCTTGGGAGGCTCCGTCAATTCCTGGTTCTTGGCCGGCGCGCTCTTGTCCAGGTGAATATGGAACATGGCCGCCGCGGGTCCGGAAATGCCTAACAAAAGGGCCAGGGCGATCACCGGCGGTCGAAGGGGTTTCATGAAACTCAAGTCAGTTGCTCCTGCGGTGAAAGGGACTGATCGCGCCGCTCCCCGTCATCTTCGGCGCGCTGCCAGCGGAAGAACACAATCGCCATCGCCAGCCACAGCAACGGATCGGCGCCCGCCTTCATGATGAGACCGGCGGCCTGCTGATCCGTCCCCGCCGCGAGGCCGACCCGGGGCGCCAGCTCATAGAGGGCGTACAACGGGTAGTCGGCGAATACCATGAACGCGGCGGGAATGGTCGGGGGGATGCTCGCCACGAAGAGATATCCGATCCGGAGCGGCGGCGAAATCCGAACATATTCCTCCGGCGCCAGCACAGGCCACCACAACGCCAATGCGCCTCCCAGCCATGCCAGATCGATGCCGAAGCTGCCCAGCTGGGTGGACATCAACAGATCGGTCACCCGCGGGACATGCGTCACCGCCATCACCACGCTGTACCCTACCAATCCTACGGCCGGGTTGGCGAGACGTTGAAGCGCCGCTGCCGCTCGACCGCTCCCCCGAATCGGGAAGAGTGCCGGCGGAGTTCCAGCCAGCAGCAGGGGCATGGCGATGAGAGTCAGGGCGACGTATTGAGCCGTGTGTACGCTCAACAGGTAGCCGGCCCCGAGCGCGCCGACCGGCCAGTCGAGCGCCAGCCACAGCACCAGCAGGCCGGCCCCGAAGAGCAGGGGTCGGCTGACCGGAACCGCCCCGGCCCGACGAATCCCCCTCCAGTAGAGCGCGGCAACCAGCCCGATCATCAGCCAGACCCCGGGATAGGGCCGCCAGGTCCAGCTCCAATCGGTGCTCGTCGCCGCACACCACCACTGCATCGCGCTACTCGTGATCGTGCGCCGCGGGGGGTTCACCCGGCGCCAGAACGGGAATCGCCAGCGCGCGGGTACCGGCCCGGGCAAAGGCGAGACTCAGGTGAATCGTATCGCCCGGGCTGCGGCGCTTCGCGCTCAACAGCATCAGGTGGATGCCGCCCGGCGCCAGAACCAGACTGTCATCGGCCGGTACCGACAGTAGCCCGAGGGGTTCCATGCGCACCAGGCCGCCGTCGGTGACGGACCGGTGGTAGGTGACGGCGGCCGAGTCGGGCGTGATGACCCGTACCAAGGTGTCAGGCTTGCCGGTGGGGTTGTGCACCGTGAAGTACAGCGCAGTCTCCTCGCTCCCCGGCGTCGCGTAACTGAACCCTCCGCTCACCCGCAAGGTGTCGGCGGCGGCGGCGGTGATGGAGCGGCCCACGTAGGCCTCTCGCTCGCAGGCACTCGCCACTGCCCCAACCAGAAGCATCCAAATCCCTCTTCCATGGGCACTGGGCAATGGGCACTCTCCCTTCACTTGGGCCACCCGTGGACGAGGATCGGCAGGTCATTGGCCCAATCCTGCTGCCGGATGCCGAATGGGTAGAGGACGTGAGCCGAGTCGTCGCTGGTGAATGCGAAGACGGCGGCGGCGTGGGAAACCAGGTACGCGGCCGGGTTGGCGCTGTCCGGTACCTCCCGCGCGGCCGGCATCAGCCCCATGGACAATTGCGCCGCTTTGATCTGCTCCGGGGTTCCGGTCAGCCCGATGAAGGCGGGATGGAATGCCGCCAGCCATTCCTTGAGCCGCGCCGGTGTGTCCCGCTCCGGGTCGGTGGTGACGAATACGAAGCGAACTTGGTTGACCACCTCGATCGGCAGCGTGTTGAGCACCTTCGACAGGTTGGCCACGTGGACCGGACACACATCGGGACAATGGGTATAGCCGAAGAACACCAGGGTGAGATACCCCTCGGTATCGCGCCGCAGGTCGAAAGGCCTGCCGTTGGCCGTGGTCATCCGGATCTCGGGCTTGGGGAGGGCGGGCTGGCGCACTACGCCCCTGATCCGGTTTCGCGCCACGGTAGCCGGGAGCCCTGCCTCGGCCGGTTGCCCCAGGGCTTCGGCCCGGTCGGCGCCGGTCCGGCAGCCGGCGAGGGCCGTCAGGGCCAGAATCCAGACCCGAAAAGGCGGTGACCGGGAACCCCATTTCATAGCCGCGAAAAATAGCGGGTTGTTACCTTCCATCCCATGCGTCTCTCCCTGGTGTTCCTGCTTGCGGCCTGTGCTCCCGCGCCGGCCGCGGGTCAAGCGGTCGCGCCTCAGGCCGCGCGACCGGCCCTGGTGGTGTTCATCACGGTCGACCAGATGCGGCCCGACTACTTCGAGCGTTGGCCAGCCCAGCTCACCGCCGGCTTCAAGCGGCTTTATGACGGCTCGGCGTTCTACGCCCGGGGCGAGCAGGACCACGCCATCACCGAAACCGCGCCGGGCCACTCGACCATACTCACCGGCCGGTCGCCCGCCAGCACCGGGATCGTCACCAACGAGCTGGGGGTCCCGGATACCGCGGCCCCACTGGTGAGGGTCCCCGGTCCGGGTGCGTCCCCCCGGCGGTTCCGGGGCACCACCATGTACGACTGGATGAAGGCGGCCGACCCACAAATACGGGTGCTGTCGGTCTCAGGGAAGGACCGCGGCGCCGTTCTCCCGATCGGTCGAGCCAAGGTTCCGGTGTTCTGGTACCGCTTCGGCATCTTCACCACCAGCCGCTGGTACGCCGACACGCTGCCCGCGTGGCTGGAGCGCTGGAACGAGCGGCAGGGAGCCGCAAAGCTCGCGGGCAAACAGTGGGACCTCCTGCTGGATGCCACGTCCTACGCGGAACCGGATTCCCAGGTGTGGGAGCGGGGCGGTCAGGGTTTCATGTTTCCCAAGCGATTCAGCACCGATTCGCAGCGGGTCACGTTCGAGCTGATGCCGACACCGTACATGGACTCGCTCAACCTCGACGTGGCGCTCGAGGGCGTGAAAGCGCTCCAGCTGGGCAAACGGCCCGGCCGCACCGACCTGCTCTCGATCTCGCTCTCGGCGACGGATTACATCGGACACACCTACGGGCCCGATTCGCGGGAAATCCACGATCACATCATTCGGGTCGATCGCTTCCTGGGGTGGTTCATCGATTCGCTGGCGAAGGTGGTTCCGCTGGAGCGGACCCTCTACGTGCTCACCGCCGATCACGGGGTGACCTCGTTCCCGGAGTTCAATCGCTCGCGCGGCCGGATGAGCGGGCGCGCCAACGCCGATACCCTGACCGCGCTGGCCGATCAGGCCTTGCAGCAACGGCACGGGAAGAGCTTTGGATTGGACTTCAACAACGGTCTGCTGTATGGGGATGTGGCGGCGCTCAAGGCCGCCAAAGTGAATGTCGACAGCCTGTCCAGCGCCCTGGCATCCAGCGTGGCGCGGATCACCGGCGTCACCCGGATTTACACTCCGCGTTCGCTGGCCGCGGCCGACACCGCCGATGTCGACGCCATGCGGTGGCGCCGGAGCATCCCGGCCGATTTCCCCTGGCTCGCCGCCGCCAGTCTGGCGCCGGGCTACATCTGGAGCTTCAGTCCCAGCGCCACCACCCACGGCACCACCAACGCTGATGACCTGCGGGTCCCGATCCTGTTCATGGGACCAGGCATCACGCCCGGGAAATACCAGCGGGCCCGCACCGTCGATATCGCTCCGACCCTCGCGGCCATTCTGGGGGTCAAGCCGGGCGAGCCGGTCGAGGGCCGGGTGCTACCCGAGGTGGTGAAGCCGCGGTGAGCGCCCTGCCGGTGCTGCCGTGCTTTCCCTGTCCCCACGCCTCAGCCTGCTGCCGCTACGGGACCACGGTCACCGACGAAGAAGGGGCCGCCATCCGCCAGCACCACGGGGAGAACCTGGTATATCAGACCCGCTGGGGCGAATGGCGCACCCGGATCCGCCAGGGCTACTGCGTGTTTCACGCGGCCAACCGGTGTGCCCTGCACGACAAGCCCTACTACCCGGCGGTCTGCCGCGGCTTCCCCTTCACCGACGCCGAGACCGGCGGGCCATACCTGTACGATCAAACGATCTGCCCTGAATTCATCGGTCGAAGACAGTCGAAGGGGTCGAACCAAGTCGAAGGGGTCGAACCGGTCGAAGACGGTCGAAGAAGCTGTAACCCTGGCTAGGCGTCTACCCCCTTCGACCCGCTTCGACTGCCTTCGACCGCCTTCGACTGCTTTTGGACCGCCTTCGACTATTTCGACCCCTTCGACCGTAAGACCAAGATCCCAAATCCCACCGCCGCCACACCGATGCCGAACCATTGCAGCATGTACGAGAGGTGGGGGCCATCATCCAGCGGCGGCAAGGTGGCCGGCGCCGGCCAGCGCGAGGCTCCCTCCCCGCGCGATTCGGCCTCGGTCTCGTGCAGGTACACGTCGAGCACCGGGTAGGGGAGCCGAGCCTGAATGGCGGCGAGATCCAGCCGCCGCCAGGAGGTGCTGCCGCCGTAGTTGACCGGGGCCCCGCTGTCAGGGCCCACCGGTACCGGCAACGCCAGCCCTCGCACCTGGAGATCGACGGTGCGGTCCAGCCGGGCGGTGTCAGGACGGGCCGCGTCGGGCGCGGGGGCAAACCCGCGATTCACCAGCACCGCTTCGGGCCGTCCCTCGAGCCGGAGCGGCACCACCAGCTGCACGCCGGGGGCTTCGCGCTCGACTCGGCCTCGCAGCACGAAGCTGTGGTCATGGTCGAAACGTCCCCGCGCCACGATCCGCCTCTGAGAGAGCTGCTGGTTGGCGTCCAGCTGGTTCAGGTTGACTTCGGGCAGCGCTCGGGCCGCCGACGTGGTGCGATTGAGGGCGCGCCGGGCAGCCAGGCGCCGGCCCTGCCAGACCCCCAGACCGGCGCAGACCGCGGCCACCACCAGGCTCAGCCCGAACAGCGCAAACCGGCGACCTTCGCTGTTCATGCCTGTCTCTCGGTGGGGACATCCCGGCTTTGATGCTTGTCGGGAACCGCGTTGCTAAGATTCTCCATGACAACAAGATAGTGCGCGGGTCCTCGAAGGCCCGACACTTGCACCCACCGGTGCGTGACCACTACGGAGAACGGTCCCAATGTCTCGCGCGATTCGCCTGGCCCTTGTGTCACTCGTCATGCTGGCCCTGGTGAATGAATCGGCCCTGGCCCAGCGCCGCGGTATCGTCGATGTGTCACCCGGTCATTTCCGTCGCGGCTTCTGGCTCGAGGGTGGCATTGGCTGGGGCGAAGAGTCCTACAAGCTGGCCCCGGATGGCTACACCGAAACCCTCGGCAAGCCGACCTTGAGTCTCGGATTGGGCGGGACCGTGAATCCCCACCTGCGGTTGGGAGGCGAGGTCACGGCCTGGTGGAACCAGACGCAACTCGATGATGGAACCGATATCACCGATGTCACCGAGTATCTCACCGAAATCTTGGCGGTCGCCAGGTTCTATCCGGGCCGGGATCTCGGGCTGTACCTGAAAGGCGGGGCAGGCCTGGGAATCAGCGGAACCGATGGCGAGTTTGTCGAGGGGGTCTCCGAAACCGGGTTCGCCACGGTGCTGGGTCTCGGTTACGAGATCAAGGTGTCCCGAAGCGTCTTCATCACTCCGACGGTCAACTACTACTTCAATCGTTTCGAGAAGCGGAACGAACCGACGTTGTATGAGCGGCTGTGGAACGTGGGTGTCGGCGTGACCTGGCAGCTGGGCCGATAGAGCACGAGTCGTCGGGCTCGCCCAGGAAACACCGAGGCGCCGTGATCCCAACCCGGATCGCGGCGCCTCGGTTGTAGCGGAGCAGGCTCGCAACTACTCCGGCTCAGCCACCGGCAAGCCGCCGGCCGGCCGCAGGTTCACCACTTTGATCTTCTGCCGGATGGTCTTCCCCGCCACCGTGATCGTCACCGCGTAATCACCCGGCGCCGCCTGCGGGACCGGCCCGCCCCCACCCAGACCCAGTTGCTGCAGCGCCTGAAAGCCGCCCAGACCCTGTGCGATCTGCCCCAGCGGCGTGCCGGCGGCCCCCCCGCCTCCGCCGCCGGCCTGACCCACCACGCCGCCTTCACCGGGGCGAGGCCGAAATGGGGGCAGGCCCGGCTGCTGGGGCGCACCGCCGCCGCCGCCGCCACCGCCAAAGCCGCCGAAACTGCCGCTCAGGAGCTGGGACCGGGCCGAGTCGAACCGGGCCCGTTCCGATCCGGCCGCCACCAGCGAGTCGATGATTCGGTCGATGCGCTTGGCCAGCGCGGTGCTGTCGCGCTTGCCGGCCGGCGACAGCGCCGCCCGGGGCGGCCGGCGCATGGTGAAGTTCCAATAGACCCGCTGCCATCCGGGCGAGCCGGAAGCGTTCAGAACCTGCACCGTGTCACCGGCCACATCCTGGATCACGATGTTGGCCCGGCCGATTGGGGTCCCGGCCGCCACTCGATAGACGATCTCCGCGCCGAGGGGCGGAGGATTGGAGATGAAGGTCATGTGCCCGTACCCGAAGCCGCCGCCGCCCACTAGCCCGTCAGGCATCTGATTGAACCGGAAGGCGGTCTTGGGGCCAAAAACGTGCACCTGAGCCGCGAGGATGTCGCTGGTCAACTCCTGCAGCGGTGCGATGTCCACCACCCAGATCGACCGTCCGTGGGTGGCGGCAATCATTTCGCGGTCGCGCGAATGGATCTGGAGATCGTGGACCGGCACGGTGGGCAGGTCGGTCATGAACCTGGCCCACGACACGCCCCGGTCGGTGGAGACGTAGGCTCCGACGTCGGTGCCGACGAAGAGCAGGTTCCGATTGACCGGGTCCTCGCGGATGACGTGCACGAAATCGACGCCGCCCTTGGGCAGGTTGTTCACGATGGAGCGGAAGCTCCTGCCGAAGTCGTTGCTGATGTACACGTAGGGCGTGAAATCCCCGTTGCGGTGATTGTCGAACGTGACAAAGAAGGTGGACGAATCGTGCCGCGACGGCTCGATCCGGCTCACGTAGGTGCCGGCCGGAACTCCCGGAGCCCGCCCGGTGAGATCCTCCCAGGCACCGCCATCGTTCCGGGTCAGCCACAGCCTGCCGTCGTCGGTGCCCGCGAAGAGCAGGCCGGGCCGAACGGGTGACTCGTTGAGCGATACGATGGTCGAATGGGTCTCGGCGCCGGTCACGTCCGGCGTGACCCCGCCGGTCGTCCGGGTGCTGACCCGGATCCTCATGGTGTCTCGGGTCGAGAGGTCGGACGAGATCGGATACATCTCGTCGCCCTGCTTCACCGACTTCATCACCCGGTTGGCCCCCATATAGATCACCCGCGGGTTGTGGGGCGAGATGAAGAACGGCGTGTTCCAGTTCCACCTTAGGCTCAAGTCGATCGAGTCCTGGGTGGCGCGGCGGCGGAACTCGGCGATCCGGGTCCGCTGCTCCCGGGTCTCCGGCGTGGTGCTGTCGCCCCGGACGACGATGATCGAGTCCTGCCACCGGAGCCAGGCGGTGCGCCAGGTGGGCTTCTGGAACCCGACCCGGTTGCCGGTGCGGAAGTCGAGCCGGCCGATGTTGCCGCCCTGTGATTCGCTGTAGATGATGTTGGGGTCGGTCGGGTCCTGCGCGGTGACGAACCCATCGCCGCCGCTCACGTTCACCCAGTGCATGTTGCTGATCGACCCGCGCCGCCGGCTGGGTCCGCACCAGGAGCCGTTGTCCTGCAGGCCGCCGCATACGTTGTACGGCACCGCCATGTCGTAGCTGACGTTATAGAACTGTCCGATGGCGAACGAATTGGTGAAGATGTAGTTGCCACCACCGTCGAAGCTGATCCCGATGCCGCCGTCATTGCCCACCACCATGAAGCTGGGATCGTTGGGATCGATCCACATGGCGTGGTGGTCCACGTGCAGACCCTGGGTGGCCGTGCGGGCGGTCTTGCCGCCGTCCAGCGAGAAGTTGACCGGGGTGGACGACCAGAACACCCGGTCGGGGTTCTTGGGATCGACCCGCACCTGGGAGTAGTAGAACGGCCGCACATTCTGGGGCTGCATCTTGGTCCAGGTGGCGCCACCGTCCACCGACTTGTAGAGCCCGCTCGGCCGCACCTGAGCCTTGGCCCCCGCCGTGGGCTTGGGGTTGGGCATCGTGTCGGCTTCAACC
>DASWKS010000416.1:0-2224 GCA_036396495.1 Gemmatimonadales bacterium | reverse complement strand
CCGCGGTAACGGTGGGCCCGGATGCAGTGCAATACCGGCTCGATCCTCTGCGAGGGCCACCCTTCCTGCTCCAGCACCACTCGGGCAAACTCGGCCGAGGCGTGCTCGTGAGCAGCCCGGCCCTTACTGAGCGGCGCAGCTCCCGCCGCGTCGTGCAGCAGAGCCGCGGCCTGCAGGATCTCCAGATCGGCTCCCAATTCGGCGCCTAGGTTCTGGGCGAGTGCCAGCACCCGTTCGACGTGGTCGAACCCGTGTACCGGATCCTGATCCGGATACCAGGCTCGGGCTTGCTCGAGGTTTGGCAAACGATTCCCCTCCGAATCCTCCGGCCGACACCTCGACCAGACTGCCCAGAGCATACCCCGTTCGGGATCGAGCTTGTGCTAGTCGCCGGCGAGCACCAGCGGCTTCCCGTCGAAGGGGTTAGTCATCACATGGATCTGAATTCCGTAGACCGCCGCCAGCTCCTCTGGAGTGAGCACCTCGTGCGGTTGGCCGATCTTGCGGACCCGCCCGTCGGAGAGCAACGCCACTCGATCGGCGAAACGCGCCACCAGGTTTAGATCGTGGAGCGCGAGCAGGACCGACAACCCCTGTTCGCGGGTCAGCCGGCGCACCAGCTTCAGCACCCGGTCCTGATGGCGCAGATCGAGATGGGCAGTGGGCTCGTCGAGCAGCATGACCGGCGCGCCCTGGGCGAGGGCCCGGGCGATCAGCAGGCGCTGCTGCTCCCCACCGGAGAGCTCTCCCACTCGCCGATGGGCCAGGGCTTGGGTCTCGGTGCGGGCCATGGCTTCAGCCGCCAGCCGGTGATCCTGCTCACCTTCCGATCCCAGCCACCCGAGATACGGCGTGCGCCCTAGGATCACGACCTCCAGGGCAGTAAGAGCCGGAGGCAGGTTGCTGGCCTGCGGCACGACCGAGACCATTCGAGCCCGTTGGGCTGGTGGCAGCTCATGTAGTCGTACGCCGCCAATCTCCACCGAGCCAGCCAGCGGCCGGAGCGCCCCGCTGGCTGCCCGGACCAGAGTGGATTTGCCGACCCCGTTGGGTCCCACCACCGCCAGCACCTCGCCGGGTTCCACTCGTAGGTCGAGCTCGCGCAATACGGTCAGCCCCGGATAACCCACACTCAACTGCTTGATCTCGATCACCAGATCCCCAGATTCCGTTTGGTGCGGGCCAGCAGGTACAGGAAGAACGGCGCCCCGATCACCGAGGTCAACACTCCGACCGGAAGTTCGCGGGGCGACAGGAGCGAGCGGGCCAGGATGTCGGCCAGCAGGAGAAAGCTTGCCCCGCCGAGCGCCGCAAGGGGAAGCAGCCGCCGATAGCTCGGTCCCCACAGCAGCCGAGTCAGATGGGGCACCACCAGTCCCACAAACGCGATGATCCCCGAGAACGACACCGCGGTGGCGGCCGCCAGCGAAGCAGTGACCACCACCACCAGTTTCAGGCGGTCGACGTCCAACCCGAGTTGGGTGGCTTGCTCATCGCCAAACTGCAGCACGTCCAGCGGCCGGCCGAGGGTCACCAACACCCCGAGCGCAACCGCCAGGTATGGCAGCGAGACAATCACTGGGGCCCAGCCTCCGAGGGAGAAGCCCCCGACCATCCAGGTTACCGCCCGATGCAGCTCGGAGGTCGATAGCAGCAGAATCAGGCTGGTCAGTGCGGTGGCGAATGAGCTCACTGCCACCCCGGCCAGGATGAGGGTGGTCACCGGGGTCGTTTTTCCCACGCTCGACAATCGGTAGACCAGAGCAACGGTGAGCAGCGCTCCGAGAAAGCCGGCCACCGGTACCGCCGCCATCCCCAGTCCGTCGGCCGGCCAGCGCAGCGCCATCGCCAGCACCGCCCCCAGCCCGGCTCCTGATGCGATTCCAATGACGTAAGGGTCGGCCAGCGGATTGCGGAAGAGGGCCTGGAACGCCGCACCGCTGCCGCCGAGCGCCAGGCCGGTCAGTGCGGTCAGAACCAGGTTGGGTAACCGGATCTCATACAGGATGGTGGCGAAGGTGGCCGGCCAGTTGCTCTCGATTCTCATCAGCGGCAGGCGGGCCAGCACCATTCGCGCCACCATATCAAGCGGAATGGCGACCGCTCCGATGGCGGCGTTGGCCAGACCGGCCGCGAGCAGCACCCCGGCCGTCCAGATCCAAGGTGAGTACCGACGGAGTCTCAATCGAAGAGCTCGGGATGGATGAAACGGGCCATTGCCTCG
>DASWKS010000415.1:0-2136 GCA_036396495.1 Gemmatimonadales bacterium | reverse complement strand
GGCGACATCCGGGCGCTGCTGGTCCGGCGCCGGCTGCGGATGTATCCCACCGATTTTGGAAACAGCACCCTGATGATCACCATCCGGCCCGATGAAGCGACGGAGGCGGTGCGGTCAGTGCGGACCCTGGTGGAAGCCCTGGGATTCCACGGCGTGTTCAGCGTGGAGCTCAAGCAGAGCGAAGTCGACGGTCGCTATTATGCCCTCGAGATGAATGCCCGGCCCTGGTGGTATGTCGATTTCGCGGCGCGGGCCGGGGTGGACGTGATCCGCCTGTCCTGGCTCGACGCCCAGGGAGAGCCGGTGCCGGAGATCCGGGACTATCAGATCGGCCGGCGCTGCGTCTACCCCTACTACGATTGGTTCGCGGTCCAGGCCCAGCGACGACTCCACCAGGCCGGTCTCTGGGATTGGCTGGCGGCGATTCCGGGCGCCGAGCAGCCCGTGTTCCGCCTGAGCGACCCCGGACCCGCGCTCCAGGCGCTCGGGCAGCTGCTGCGGCGCCGCTGGACTTCAACGAAAGGCAGTCGATGAGCGCGGTGGCGGTCCGCCCGGTACCGGTCACCCAGTACGCCCTCTGGAACCGGCTGGTGGCGGAGTCTCCCATGGGGAGTCCCTACAGCTCCCCCGAGTATCTTGACGCGTTGTGCAGCGGGGCCGGCGGCACCTTCCGTATCCTGGGCCTGTGGCGGGGCGAGGAGCTGATCGGCGGCATCGGTCTCTACGAACGCGTCTCGGCCTGGGGCCGGTACGTGTGGCCCAGACTGCTCCTCTACTACAACGGTCCGATCCTCCGGCAGTTCGACACCAAATACCCTTCGCAGCGGACCTCCCGAACCGTCGAAGCGCTCAGCGCCTTGGCCGACACGCTGGCGGGCGAGTACGCCAGTCTCATGCTGAAGAGCCGAGCCGCACTGGACGATCTGCGGCCGTTCCTGGCGCGCGGATGGACGGTGCGGGCCGGCTACAGTTACGAGGTTCCTCTGACGGATCTCGAGGGGCAGTGGGGGCGAGTGGAGCAGAATCTCCGGCGGCTGGTGGAACGGGCCCGGCAGCAGGGTCTGCAGTTTTCCGACGATGACGATTTCGCCGGCTTCTACACGCTGCACCAGATGACGCTGGGGCGACGCGGGATGGCCAGCTATCTCCCCCGGGAAGGCTTCGCCCGCTGGTTCGAGCGGCTCAAGAGCCAGGGCCTCTGCCGGCTCTACAGTGCGCGCCTGCCTGACGGGCGCATGGCCGCCTCGCAGCTGGTCCTCACCGGGCAGCACCCCGTCAGCCACACGATCTCTGCCGCCGCCGATCCCGCCCTGCAGAACACCGGCGCCAATCCCTTCCTCCGCTGGCGGGCGTTCGAGGTACTGGCCGGGGCGGGGTACACCGGCAACGACCTGACCGATGCGGCGCTCAACCCGGTCACCCATTTCAAGGCCCAGCTGGGCGGCAAGCTCTGCCTGACGTTGGTGGCTGAATGCCATCCCTCCTGGCGCTGGCGCGCCGGTACCAGGGTGCAGCAGGGATACCGCGGCGTGCGGCGGCTGGCCGCTGACCTGTATCACCGGGTTCGCGATCGCTCCCGCCCGGGCCTTACCTAGGCCTGGGGCACGGCAACAGCTATCCGCAGATTACGCGGATTACACGGATAACAACAGCAAAAACAAACAGCACGAAAAGCAAACCGATGGGTTTGTTCTCTGCGTAATCCGCGTCATCTGCGGATAACCCTTGCAAGGAATCGAATCCTATTCGCTTCGGAGCGCCTCGACGGGATCCAGCCGCACGGACTGCGCTGATGCGGCTACAATACGGTGCTGCTGCGGCACCCCCAACCCCCTGGAACACGAATGAGCAATGCTGCCGAGGTGGTGGTGGCCCGGCTCGAGCAGTGCGGCGTCGACACGGTGTTCGGTCTGCCCGGCACCCAGAACGTCGAGCTGTTCGAAGCCCTGCGACGGAGCCGGATCCGGACCATCGTTCCGACCCACGAGCTGGCCGCCGGGTTCATGGCGAACGGCTACGCCCGGGCCAGCGGGCGGGTCGGAGTAGTCGCGGCGATTCAGGGTCCCGGCTTCGGCTACGCGCTTACCGCCTTGGCGGAGGCGCGGCACGACTCCGCTCCGTTGTTGCTGCTCACCG
>DASWKS010000414.1:0-1939 GCA_036396495.1 Gemmatimonadales bacterium | reverse complement strand
CGTCTGCCCGTATCGTCTCCTCCGCGGTAGCGGGCGTAGATCCGAGCTGCATGGGACTCGGGCCCGTCCCCGCCACCCGCAAGGCGCTGGCCCGCGCCGGCCTCACGGTCGCGGACCTGGATCTCATCGAGCTGAACGAGGCGTTCGCCGCCCAGGCCATCGCGTGTATCCGCGACCTGGAGCTGGATCCCGCGAAGGTCAACCTCTACGGCGGGGCTATCGCGCTGGGTCACCCGCTGGGAGCCAGCGGCGCCCGCATCCTGACCACGCTGGTCCACGCCCTGAGGCGCACCGGCGGCCGCTACGGACTCGCCACCATGTGCATCGGCGTGGGTCAGGGCATTGCCATGATCGTGGAGCGCGTGTGAGCCGCTACGAGCACCTGCTGGTGACCCGCGCGGACGGCGTGGGAACGGTCACCATCAACCGCCCCGACAAGCTCAACGCGTTCGCGGGGCGGATGCGCCAGGACATGGGGGACGCGCTGCGCGAGCTGGTGAGCGACGACCAGGTGCGGGTGATCGTGATCACGGGCGCGGGGCGGGCCTTCTGCGCCGGCGCCGACATCAGCTACATGAAGCAGCTGCTGGAAACCAAAGACTGGGAAAACGCCGCCGATCTGGTCGAGGCGGGCCGCACCGTCGTGACCACAATCCGCGAGACGTCGAAGCCGGTCATCGCGAGCGTCAACGGGCCTGCCGCCGGCGGCGGCGCCAACCTGGCGCTGGCGTGCGATCTCCGGATCGCCTCGGACCAGGCGTCCATCGGGCAGACCTTCAACCGGATCGGGCTGGCGCCTGATTGGGGCGGCACCTACTTCCTGCCGCGCCTGGTGGGTCCCTCCAAGGCGCTGGAGCTGTTCTTCAGCGCGGACATGGTGGACGCCCGGGAAGCGCACCGGATCGGCCTGTTCAACCAGGTGGTCCCGCACCACCAGCTGGAGGCCGAGACGCGCGCGCTGGCGCAGGGCCTGGCGGCCAAAGCCCCGCTGGCACTCGCGCTGGCCAAGCAGGCGGTGTACCGGAGCGGGGACCGGAGCCTGGGCGAGATGCTCGACTTCGAACTCGAGGCCCAGATGCAATGCTTCCAAAGTGGCGACGCCTGGGAGGGACTCCAGGCATTCCTGGACAAGCGACGACCCACGTTTCACGGGACGTGAGAGGCACGCATGCGAAAGATCCACAACTGGGATGACTGGATTGACTACTTCTATCACTGGCAGGATTCCATCGGGCTGGACCGCAAAGAGCTGAAGGAGTTCACGTTCGATGTGAAGTTCGGACCGCCCGAGGTGGGCGAAGTGGAGTTCGGCCATTACAGGGGCCAGCGAAAATGGCCCACCGTCATGCACATTCCCGACCAGCGCATCCGGGACGCGTTAATGAACCTGGTGGTCTACCAGGGTGACACCGAGTTCGCGTCGGTGGAGCAGCAACGTAATCTGCTCCAGTTCCCGCCCAGCTCCTACGACCTGCTGTCCATCACGCGGGTCATGTGCGAGGAGATGCGCCACGGCTGGCAGATGTCGTATCTCCTGTGCGAGCACTTCGGCGACGAAGGGCGGCGGGAGGCGCAGAAACTGCTGGAGCGCCGGGCCGACGAGGGCCAGCGGCTCCTGGGCAGCTTCAATGAGATTGTGAATAACTGGTTGGACTTCTTCACCTACACCCAGTTCGTGGACCGGGACGGCAAGTTCCAGCTCAAGATGCTCTCGGTGTCGGCGTTCGATCCCCTGTCCCGCTCCATGGGCCCCATGCTCAAGGAAGAGAGCTACCATCTGGGCACCGGGAACAGCGGGTTGCTCCGCATCGTGAAGGCGGGGCGGGTGCCACCCGAGATGGTTCAAAAGTTCTTCAACAAGTGGGTGCCCACGGCGTTCGATCTGTTCGGCACCGACAACTCGTCGTCGGCGCAGTGGGCGTATGTGTGGGGGCTCAAG
>DASWKS010000413.1:0-1645 GCA_036396495.1 Gemmatimonadales bacterium | reverse complement strand
CGTCGGCGAGAAGCAGGTGGGTACCACCGGGTTCGAGGCTCATCCCGTTGGCGCCACCGTTATGCGCGGGCGGATGGTGACTGTATCCGGCCGCGGCGAGATTCCCGAACGGCCTGCTGGTGCCATCGATCTCGATCTGGCGCAGCCCGTGGATCTGATCGCTTACGATGAGGCGGCCATCGGGGAGCGAAATGCCATCCTCCGGGCGCGTGAGCGAGCGGTCGGCCGGGAAAACCAAGGTCGAGTCGTAAGTCCACGTCGGCAGCGCCCCGGCTTCATTGATCGCCTTCTCACCAGTGGCAGGAGCGCACCCGGCCAGCAGCGCAGCCGCCACAACGCTTACCCCTGACAGCTCACTCCTCACGGGTTTTCCTCCTACCGGTGCGGGTGCACCATCTTCGGGGCGGTCTCCGCGAACGAGTACCCCTTAACCGGACAACGGATCGCCGGGTTGGTCGGGGAGAAGACCCCTTCCGAGTTCTCTTTCCAGAGCCAGACGTGCAGGTCGTAATGGTGGAATCCGGGCGGCATCAGCGGCTGGTGACCCTCCATCGGGCCTTCCAGCGCCTTCCCGAACACCGTCGGCCGTGAGGAACCCGCCAACTCCGCGGGCATGAACCACTCCGCCGCCACCAGCCGAAGCGAATCGCCGACCGGCTCGTAGATCAGCACCTGTGGCTTGGACGGGTCGAGCGTGGGACCTACGTATTGGAAGTTCAGGAAGTGCACCCCCATGCCGCCGGCCGGGTACTTCATCGACCCTTCGGTGGCACCCTTCGGGTACTCGATGCAGCCTACCGACGAGAGGTACCCGTCGTGAACGGCGACGATCGGATCGCGGTACTTGTCGAGCTGGGTGCGGACGGCGGCCAGCTCCGGCGGCACAGCCGGCTGCTGCGCGGTTGCCGGCAGCGCGGTGACGACCAGGAGAGCGGCGAGTCCAGCGAGTCGGACGGACAGCATGGTGGCTCCTTTGAGCGAAGGATTCAGCGTTCCGGGAGTAAGCCCTCGAGCGCGGCCAGCAGTTGCTGGCTGTTGAACGGTTTGGCGAGGAAACCGTCGGCATCGACCTCGGCCGCGCCGGCGCCGTCCTCGCCGCTGATCAGCAGCACGGCGATCTCATCCAGTTCCGGGTGTTCCCGGATGGCGCGGCACAGCGCGCGGCCGTCGATCCCCGGGACCACGATGTCGCTGATGACGAGATGCACGCCGCCCAATCGCGCCAGGCGCAGCGCCTCCACCCCATCGGCGGCCTCCAGCACCCGCTCGACGTCCAGTCCCGGGCTGCGCAGGCAGGTACGCAGGTAGTGCCGCATATCGGGATCGTCGTCGACCAGCAGCACGGTGAGCGGGATCGGACCCCCCCATACGGACGTCACGGTCCGGTGAGAATGCCGAGCTGGGATATCGTGGTAGATGGTTGCTCGGTGCTGTCCCGAGCTACCCCTCAAGGTGGCACGACCGGGTATGAGGGCGGTAGCAGCCAGGTACCAGAGACTTGCGGGGTGGTCACATATGACGAATCCGCAACCGCCGGTGACCGGTGCGCATGAAGACTTCGTCCAGGGATTCAGCGTACGATGCCCTGCCGACCGCGCTCGGATCGCCAGCCGGAAGGGCGCACGCCGTACAGTTCCTTGAAGGC
>DASWKS010000412.1:0-3328 GCA_036396495.1 Gemmatimonadales bacterium | reverse complement strand
GAACGGAATGCCGAGCCGCCGCAGGGCCGAGCGGGTGGTGATCATGCAGCCCCGTCCAGTGGCTTCGCGCCGGCCCAGGGACCCGCCCATGACGACCGGTTTACCGGTGGTGATGCTGGTGACGGTGTGGCACACGTGCATGGAGTACGTGTCCATGAGCCATGCCATGACCCGCTCGTTGGTGTTGACGTCCGGCGCGGGCACATCCGAATCGGGCCCGAGGAACGCCATGATGCCGGAGGTATACCGCCGGGTGAGCCGCTCCAGCTCGACGGCCGACATGGTGAGCGGATCGCAGATGACCCCGCCCTTGGCGCCGCCGAACGGGATATTCACGACGGCGCATTTCCAGGTCATCCAGGCTGCCAGCGCGGTGACCTCATCCAGGGAGACGTCGGGATGGAAGCGGATGCCGCCCTTGCCCGGACCCCGCGCCGTGTTGTAGATGACCCGGTAGCCGGTGAACACCTCGATCTGGCCGTTGTCCCGCATCACCGGCACCGACACCGCCAGCTGTTTCTCGGGGTGGCGCAGGATGGAGTACAGGCCCTTGTCGAGCCCCAGCCGGTGCGCGGCGTCGTCGAAGCGCGACATCATCGCTTCGAAGGGTTTCTCGTGATGCCGGAACCGCTGGTCGCGGTCGGGACGGATGATCTGGGTCGGTTGTCTTGTAGTCATAAACCTCAAAAGGAAAGTACTGAGGACTGAGTGCTGAGTACTCAGTACTCAGTAGTTTGAGTTCACTCCAGTCGCATCACTACCGCGTGCAACGCCTGGACCAGCGCGTCGTGTCCCTCCTCCCACTCCAAGTCTAACGCCGCCACCAGCGGCTCCGGCACGCTGGCGGGCCAGCGATTGCGGAGTTTGACGGCATCCTTCTGGGTCATCACCACGTAGTCGGCCTTGCGGGCGGCCTTGGCCAGCCAGGCCACGTCTTCATCGCGGTAGCCGTGATGGTCCCGCCAGGTGGCGGCCTGCACCTGGGCCCCGGTCGCCTTGGTCTGCGCGATGAACGCCTCGGGATCGCCGATGCCGGAGGCGGCGACCACTCGCTTGCCGGTGAGCTCCTCGGCCGCCACCCGCCGACCGCTCAGCAGACCTTCGTACCATTGCACCTGCAGGTGCACCACCGCGACCGGTCCCCGGACCCGGCTCGAGAGCTCACCCGCCAGGGCCATGGCGGAGCTGGCGTCGGCGCGCTTGCGGGTCACCACCAGCCCGTCGGCCCGACCCAGGGCGTGCAGGCCTTCACGCCAGGGACCTGCCGGGAGCGACCAGCGTACCGCGCGGGTGGTCTCGGCGCTGACCACGGCGAGGTTCAGGTCCCGCCAGACGTCCAACCGCTGATACGCGTCATCCAGCACCAGGATCTGGGCTCCCTCGGCGAGCGCGCGTTCGGCACCGGCCAGCCGATCGGGATCCGCCACCACCGCGGCGCCCGGCACCTCGTGCTGATGCACCAGCACCTCGTCGCCGCCCCGGTAGCCCCGCAGCAGGATCCCCGGTTTGTACCCGATGCCCGCGTAATACGAGGCGATCCACCCCGCGATCGGGGTTTTCCCGGAGCCGCCGACCGTCAGGTTCCCCACCGCTACCGAGGGCAACGGCAACTCCCGCTGGCTGGCCCAGCCTCGCCGGTAGGCCATGGCCCGAAGGTCCATGGCTACCCGCCAGGCGGCCGAAACCGGCAGCAACCCCAGCCGCGCGAGCCGCGCGTCGGGGCGTCTGCTGGTCCACAGCCATCGGATCAGGCGGTGGGCGTCGCCCCGGGCCATGCAATCTCCTGTTCCAGAGCGGCCAGGTCGCGCACCGCCCGCTCGGCGGCGTCCCGGATTCCGTCCGCTCCCGGCCCGACCGTGAAGGCGGGGCCATAGGTCACCCGCACCCGGGCAAACGGCGCTGGGATCACGAAGCGGTCCCACGAACGGAGCCGGCGCGCGGGCCGGGCCTCCGCATGCGCCGTGAACACCGTGGCACCGGTTGACTGCGCCGCGGCCAGGCCGCCGGTCTTGAGCTTCCGGCGTGGCCCGCGGGGCCCGTCGGGAGTGATCGCCACCAGCGCTCCCTCTTCAAGGGCGCGGAGGCTGCCGCGCATGGCTGCTACCTTGCCCCGGTGACTCGACCCCTCGATAGCCTGATATCCCAGCCTCAGGGCGTAATCGATCAGGTACTGCCCATCTCGGGCCCGGCTCACCACGATGGCAATCCCCTGGTGCCGGTGATGCCACAGCAAGGGTAGTAGCGCTTCGTGCCACAGCAGGAATAGCCGGGGCCCGCTCGTCGCCCGGGCGGCTTGCCACCGCTCGCCGTGTCGAACCTCCATCCGCCAGGTGGAGGCGATGCCCGTCACGAGCGGCCCCGCGCCCCATTGTACCAGGGCACGTGGCAGGCGGATCTTCACGCGGCGAGGAGCTCTTCGGCCATGGCCGCCACCCTGGTCGCGGCTCCCGGTGTGCCGAGACGGGCTCGCACTTCCGCCAGGGCGGCGTGCTGGGCCCGGGTGGCGTCGCCGTCAGCCAGCAGGGGTCGGACCAGGCCGGCCAGCGTGTCGCCGTTCGCCGCTCCCTGTACCACTTCCGGCACCACCGCCCGCCCCGCGACCAGGTTCACCAGGCTGATCCACGGCACGGTCATCAGCCGGCGGGCGATCGCGGCGGTGAGCGGATGCACCCGATAGGCCACCACCATGGGAGTGTCCGCCAGCGCCGCTTCGAGCGTGGTGGTCCCCGACTTGACCAAGGCGGCATCGGCCGAGGCCAACACGGTCGCACCATCCCCCTGATGCACCAGCATGGTCCCGCTTCCGGGATACTCCCGCCCGGCGGTGCCGGCGATCACCACGCGGGTGCAGGCCCCGTCCTGCAGCAGTCGTTGGGCCGCGGTCCGAAATACCGGCCAAAGCCGGGCGATCTCCTGGTTTCGGCTGCCGGGAAAGATCGCCAGGACCCGATCGTTCTCATGCAAGCCTAACGTCACCCGAGCCTGGGCCCGCGCCGGCGGCGGGTGTTCCACCAGGGGGTGGCCCACGAATTCCGCCCGCACGCCCACTCGGCCGAAGAATTCCGGCTCAAACGGCAGAATCACCGCGACCCGGTCGGTCGCACCGGCGAAGCGCCGCGCCCGCTCCGGGCGCCAGGCCCACAACTGGGGCGCGATGTAATAGAGCGACCGCACTCCCGATCGGCGGGCCGCTTCGGCCAGCCGGATGTTGAACCCGGGATAGTCGACCGCGACCAGCAGATCGTAGCGGCCGGCGCGGAAATCCCGGACCACGCTCCGGTAGAGCCGGATGTGGGCCGGAAGCTTGGCCAGCACCTCGAAGAACCCG